>NZ_JBSGDP010000091.1:0-16913 GCF_053602435.1 Nocardia sp. NPDC004415 | reverse complement strand
CCCACCCCCGGGGCCCCCCCACCCCATCCGGGTGCGGCGCCGCCTTCGCCTGTTCGTCCCCGGAACTCCCGGGAAGGGCGATGCCCCCACTTTCCCCACCCCTCCCCACCGGGCCCCGCCGAATTCCCCCACGCCGCCGTATTACCCGCCGGTACCTGCGAAGTTTGCTGAAGGTTGTCGGGACCCGGGGTGGCCGACCCGCGCGGGTTCTCCGAACACGCGATAACCCCGAATCTCAGTGATAGCTGGGATGACCTGCGGAATTGTGTTGGCGGGGAGCGAGATCACCCAGGGTTTCGATTGAAAGTGGGGGAAAGTGGGGTAATGTGGGTCGCGCACTACAGGAGAGGCCGTTACGGCGAGGTGATCCAGTAGGGAGGTGGCCGGGATGTTTCTCGGTACCTACACCCCCCGCCTGGACGACAAAGGGCGACTGACGTTGCCCGCGAAGTTTCGAGACGAACTGGCGGGAGGGTTGATGGTCACGAAGGGTCAAGACCACAGCCTGGCCGTGTATCCGAAAGACGAGTTCACCGCGCTCGCGCGGAGGGCCGCGGCGGCGTCTCGAAGCAACCCGCAGGCAAGGGCTTTCGTTCGAGCACTGGCCGCGGGCACCGACGAACAACGTCCGGACGCACAGGGCCGGATCACGCTGTCGCCGGACCATCGGCGCTACGCGAATCTCCTGCGGGATTGCGTGGTGATCGGTTCGGTCGACTTCCTCGAGATATGGGACAAGCAGGCGTGGGAGTCCTACCTCGACGAGCACGAGGAGGACTACGCGCAAGCCAGAGACGAGTCGCTGGGCGGAATCTTCTAGCCCGGAGCACGCGAGTGCTGCGAGGCCTCTGCCCGGGCGTGGACCCTGACGTACTTCCCCGACGCCAGGTGCCGCGCCTCGGTCAGAGACCTCGACGCATTCGCGAACACCATTCTCATTCCAAAAGCACTGTGTGGCATGGCGACTCGTCTGCGACGCGAGGTCCTATCCCGGGAGGTCGAGGTGAACCATGACACCGAGAACCCCCGTCATGTGCCGGTCCTGCTCGACCGCGCCGACGAGCTGCTCGGCCCCGCGCTGAGCGAGCCGGGCGCGGTCTATCTCGACGCGACCCTCGGCCTCGGCGGGCACGCCGAACATTTCCTGCGCACCTACCCGCAGGCGCGGCTGGTCGGTCTCGACCGCGACACCACCGCGCTGAAGCTGGCCGGCGAGCGCCTGGCGCCCTACGCCGACCGGATCACCCTGGTGCACACCCGTTACGACGGCATCCCCGCCGCGCTGGCCGAGGCCGGGTTGCCCGAAATCGGTTCCGTCTCCGCGATTCTCATGGATCTCGGGGTGTCGTCGATGCAGCTGGACGAGGCCGACCGCGGCTTCGCCTACTCGGTGGACGCCCCGCTGGACATGCGGATGGACCCCACCACCGGACCCACCGCGGCCGACGTGCTCAACACCTACAGCCACGGTGACCTCGCCCGGGTGCTCAAGACCTACGGCGACGAACGCTTCGCGGGCAAGATCGCCTCGGAGGTGTTGCGCCGCCGCGCCGTTCGCCCGTTCGGTACCAGTGCGGAGCTGGTCGAGCTGCTCTACGACACCATTCCGGCCGCGGCGCGGCGCACCGGCGGGCATCCCGCCAAGCGCACGTTCCAGGCGCTGCGGGTGGAGGTCAACGGCGAGCTCGATTCGCTGCGCGCGGCGCTGCCCGCCGCGCTCGACGCCGTGCGTGTCGGCGGGCGGATCTGCGTCATGTCGTACCAGTCGCTCGAGGATCGGCTGGTCAAGCAGGAGTTCGCGCCCCGGATCGTGTCCAGGTCGCCGGTGGATCTGCCGGTCGAATTGCCCGGCATGGGACCGGAATTCCGGATGCTCACCCGGGGTGCGGAGAAAGCGACGGAGTCCGAGATCGAGGTCAACCCGCGATCGGCGCCGGTGCGGATGCGCGCGGCGGAACGGATCGCGGAGAGATCAGGGAGGACACAGGAGGGGACACGATGAGCGTGCGGACGAGCACCGTCGCCGTGCCGGGGCGTACGGCCCGTCGCGTCGAGGCGGCCGACCGAGTCAAATCCGGTGCCGCCCAGCGGGCCTACGCCCGCAAGCGCACCAGGGCCCAGCTGCTCGACGGCATCGAACTGCCCGAGCGGGCGTCGACGATGGCCGGGCGGATCCCGTTCGTCGCGGCCATCATCGGACTGCTCGGCTGCGGCCTGGCCCTGACCCTGCTGCTGACCACCCGTGCCGCCGAGGACAGCTATCAGCTCGGTGACGCGCGTGCGGTCAACCGCAAGCTCGCCGACGAGCGGGCCGCGCTGCAGCGCGAGGTGGCCGCCGCCGACTCGGCACCCGAACTGGCCGCGCGCGCCCGCGAACTCGGCATGATCCCCGCCAAGGACCCGGCCCGGCTGGTGCTCGGCCCCGACGGCGAGATCACCGTCATCGGCACGCCCTCGCCCGCGCAGGGCGCACCCGCCCCGCCGCTCAACGGCCCGCCGACCACCACCCCGAACCCCGCCTCGCCGAATCCGGCGCAGGCACAGGGGGAGCGGGTGGTGCCGGTGCAGCCCGGCGCGCTCACCGCGAGTCCCGCCGCGCCCAGCGCTGTTCCGGCGCCCGTCCTCGCCTCGCCCGGCGCGGTGCCCACCCCCGCGGCGACCGTGCCGGTGGGTGTGCCCGCCCCGCAGCCGACGACCCCCGCGGCGCCCGCGCCCGCCGAGGTGCCCGCGCCCGTGGAGGATCAGGCACCCGCCGCGGGCCAGAGCCCCGTCGAGCCCACGCTGGTGCCCGATCGGGTCGAGGTCGCCGTCACCCCCGGGGAAACGCCCCTGGTCCCCGCCGAGACCGCGCCGCCCGCACCGGGTGTCGTGGCCGGTGCGCCCGCCGCGCCGAGTGAGGCGCCGCAGCAGATCGGAACGGAGGGCGGCCCCCGATGAGGCGCAGCGGATCCGCGTCGCAGCCGCGACGCGGGCCGGTCTCGTCGCGGTCGCGCCGCTCCGGGCCGCTCTCGCCGGACCGTCCGGTCCGGTTGCGCCTGGGCATCGGGCGGGTCACCCTGCTGGCCACCCTCGCCGTGGTCGCCCTGCAACTGCTCTACATCCAGAGCCTGGCCGCGCCCGCGCTCTCGGCGCAGGCCGCCTCCCAGCGCACCCACAAGGAGACCGAGGCCGCCGTGCGCGGCCCGATCACCGACCGCCACGGCAATCGGCTCGCCTTCACCATCACCGCCAATGCGCTGACCTTCCAGCCGGTCCGGGTGCGCGAGCAGCTCGCCGATGCCAAGAAGACCAAGCCCAAGGCGCCCGATCCGGACCAGCGGCTGAAGGACATCGCGAAGTTCATCCACGACAAGCTCGGTGACAGCGGTCCCAAGGAAGCCGAGCTGCTCGACAAACTGCGCAGCGACAAGCCCTTCCACTACCTGGCCCGCAATGTCGACCCGCGCGTGGCCACCGAGATCAAGACCAAGTACCCCGAGGTCGGCATCGAACGTCAGGATCTGCGCGAATACCCCGGCGGCGCACTGGCCGCCAATGTGGTCGGCGCGACCGGCTGGGACGGGCACGGGCAGATCGGGCTGGAGTCCGCGCTGGACTCGGTGCTCGCCGGAACCGACGGATCACGCACCTACGACAAGGGCTCCGACGGCGCGGTGATCCCCGGCAGCTATCGCGATCAGCAGCCCGCCGTCAACGGATACGGCGTGGAACTGACCCTCGATGAGGACCTGCAGTACTACGTGCAGCAGCAGGTCCAGCAGGCCAAGCAGCTCTCCGGCGCGACCTCGGCCTCGGCCGTGGTGCTCGACGCCAAGACCGGCCAGGTGCTGGCCATGGCCAACGACAACACCTTCAATCCCGCACTGGGACCGCAGCACTGGGCCTCGGCGAACATGAGCAATCCCTCGGTCGCCGAACCCTTCGAACCCGGTTCGGTGAACAAGATCGTCACCGCCGCCGCGGCCATCGAGTACGGGGTCACCAACCCCGACGAGGTCCTGCAGGTGCCCGGGTCGATCCGGATGTCCGGGGTCACCGTCAACGACGCCTGGCAGCACGACGTGGCGCCCTACACCACCACCGGCGTGTTCGGGAAGTCCTCGAATGTGGGCACTCTCATGCTCGCCCAGCGCGTCGGCGAGGACCGCTTCGCCGACATGCTCGACCGCTTCGGCCTCGGCAAGCGCACCGGCATCGGCCTGCCCGGCGAGAGCCCGGGGCTGCTGCCCGCGCGTGACCAGTGGTCCGGCGGCACCTTCGCCAATCTGCCCATCGGACAGGGCCTGTCGATGACGACCCTGCAGATGACCGGCATGTACCAGGCCATCGCCAACGACGGCCTGCGCATCCCGCCGCGCATCGTCAAGGCCAAGATCGCCCCCGACGGCACCCGCACCGACGAGCTGCAGCCCGACGGTGTGCGGGTGGTGAGCCCGCAGACCGCGCAGACCCTGCGGAACATGTTCCAGGCGACCGTGCAGAAGGACCCGATGGGCGTGCAGATGGGCACCGGCGGGCAGGCCGCGATCGAGGGCTACCAGGTGGCGGGCAAGACCGGCACCGCGCAGAAGGTCGATCCGGCCTGCCGCTGCTATTCGACCTCGTCGTACTACATCACCTTCGCCGGGATGGCGCCCGCCGACAACCCGCGCTACGTGATCGGCATGATGCTCGACGCGCCGGTCCGCAGCTCCGACGGCAGCGGCGGCGGATCGGCCGCACCGCTGTTCCACAGCATCGCCTCCTGGGCCCTGCAGCGTGACCGGGTGCCGCCGTCGCCGGAGCCCAAGCGCCTCGTCCTGGAGGCCGGGCTCTGACCGCTCGGCTCATGCGCAACCCGCGTTGTCCGTCCGACTCCGCGCGTCGGTAACCTGACTGCTCGTCTCGCCCACGCGCTCGATCACTCTCAGAGAGGAGCCTTGTGCCCGCGCAGTCCAGCCCGCACGCGCTCCGGCCCACCACGCCGCCGTCGACGTCGCTGCAGGCCTTGCTGGACCTCACCGGCGCCACGGTCACCACCCCGGTGGCCGCGGTGACCGTCACCGGTATCGAGCAGCGGTCCAACGCGGTCCGCCCCGGCGACCTGTTCGCCGCCCTACCCGGCGCCAACGCCCACGGTGCCCGCTTCGCCGCCGACGCCGTCGCGCGCGGCGCGGTCGCGGTGTTCACCGACGCCGCCGGAGCCGACCAGCTCGGCGAGCTCGGGGTGCCGATCCTGGTGCGCGAACAGCCGCGCGCCGTGCTCGGCGAACTCTCGGCCGAGATCTACGGCCACCCGAGCGATCGCCTGCGCATCATCGGCATCACCGGAACCTCCGGCAAGACCACCACCTCCTACCTGGTCGAGGCGGGTCTGGTCGCGGCCGGGCTGCGGACCGGGCTGATCGGCACCATCGAGACCCGCATCGGCGGGCAGCGGGTGCCCAGCGCGCTCACCACCCCCGAGGCACCCCAGCTGCACGCGATGTTCGCCGCGATGGTCGAGCAGGGCGTGCAGGCGGTCGTGATGGAGGTGTCGAGTCACGCGCTGGCCCTCGGCCGGGTCGACGGCGTGCGTTTCGCCGTGGGCGCCTTCACCAACCTGTCCCAGGACCACCTCGACTTCCACCCCGACTTCGAGGACTACTTCGGCGCCAAGCGCAAACTCTTCGCCGCCGACTCCCCGGTCGCCGCGCGCGTCCCGGTGATCTGCGTCGACGACCAGTGGGGCCGCAGGCTGGCCGGTGAGCTGGCCGCGCCGATCACCGTCTCGACCCGCGCGGCCGCCGACTGGCACGTCGCGGGCGAGGTGAAGACCGGTGCCGGGGCACAGGAGTTCACCGCCGCGGGTCCCGCGGGCGAGCTGACCGTGCGGCTGCGCCTGCCCGGGCGCTACAACGTCGCCAATGCCCTGCTGGCCGTCGCGACCTGCGCGGCCGCCGGGGTGGACCCGGCCGTGGCCGCCCCCGCGCTGGCCGAGGTGGACGTGCCGGGTCGCATGCAGCGGGTGGACCGCGGCCAGGACTTCCTGGTCGTCGTCGACTACGCGCACAAGCCCGCCGCCGTCGAATCGGTGGTCACCACCCTGCGCGGCCATCTGGCCGAGGCCGGGCACGGCAGGCTGGCCGTGATCGTCGGTGCCGGTGGTGACCGCGATGTGGCCAAGCGCCCGCTGATGGGTGCCGCCGCCGCGCGCGCCGATCTGGTGATCGTCACCGACGACAATCCCCGCTCCGAGGACCCGGCGCTCATCCGCGCCGCGGTGCTCGCTGGCGCCGACGAGATCCCGGCCGCCGAACGCGGCGAGATCCGCGAGATCGGGGACCGGGCGGCGGCCATCGCCGCCGCCGTGGCCTGGGCGCGCCCGGGCGACGTGGTACTCATCGCGGGCAAGGGCCACGAGTCGGGGCAGGAGATCCAGGGCGTCAAATACGAATTCGACGACCGGGTCGTCGTCGCCGAGGCGCTGGACGCGCGGACACCCGGATCGCACACGGAGGACTCGAGGGTTTCATGATCGAGATGACACTGCGCGAGATCGCGGACGTGGTCGGCGGCGAACTGCACGATGTGCCCGACCCGGACGCCCGGGTGACCGGTTCGGTGGAATTCGATTCGCGCCGCATCGGTTCCGGTGATCTGTTCCTCGCGCTGCCGGGCGCCCACTCCGACGGGCACGACTACGCGGCCGGTGCGGTCGCCGCGGGCGCGGTCGCCGTGCTGGCGGCCCGTCCGGTGGGGGTGCCCGCGATCGTGGTCGCCCCCGAACGCGGGTCGGTGCCGGCGACCTCGGTCGCGCTCAGCCACGACGGCGACGGTTCCGGCGCCGCGGTGCTCGCGGCGCTGGCCGAGCTGGCGCGGGTGAGCACCGAGCGCCTCGCCGAACGCACCGGGCTCACCGTCGTGGGCGTCACCGGGTCCTCCGGCAAGACCTCCACCAAGGACCTGCTGGCCGCCGTGCTGGCCCCGCTGGGCCCGGTCGTCGCGCCGCCCGGCTCGTTCAACAACGAACTCGGCCACCCCTGGACCACCCTGCGCGCCGGGCTCGACACCAAGTTCCTGGCGCTGGAGCTCTCGGCGCGCGGGCGCGGCCACATCGCGGAACTGGCGCGCATCGCGCCGCCGCGCATCGGCGTGGTGCTCAATGTCGGCACCGCCCACCTCGGCGAATTCGGCAGCCGCGAGGCCATCGCCGTGGCCAAGGGCGAGCTGGTCGAGGCACTGCCCGCCGACGGGCTGGCCGTGCTCAACGCCGACGACCCGCACGTCTCGGCCATGGACTCGCGCACGAAGGCGCGCGTGGTCAAGGTCGGCCTGTCCGGTGACGCCGACATCCGCGCCACCGATGTGCACACCGACGACCAGGCCAGGGCGAGCTTCGTGCTGCACGCCGGTGGCGAGTCGGTGCCGGTGACTCTGGCCGTGCACGGCGAACACCAGATCGGCAACGCGCTGGCTGCGGCCGCCGTCGCGCTCGAGTGCGGCGCCGACCTGGCGACCGTCGCCCGGGCGCTGGGCGGGGCCACCGCGGCCTCGGCGCGCCGGATGGACGTGCGGACCACGCCCGAGGGCGTCACCGTCGTCAACGACTCCTACAACGCCAATCCCGACTCGGTCCGGGCCGCGCTCAAGGCGCTGGTCACCCTGGCCAAGGCGGGCGAGACGCCCCGGCGCAGCTGGGCGGTGCTCGGCGAGATGGGCGAGCTCGGCGACGACTCGGTGATCGAACACGACGCGATCGGACGGCTGGCGGTACGCCTGGATGTCGACCGGTTGATCGTGGTCGGCACCGGACGACCCTCCCGGGGCATGCACCAGGGTGCGGTGATGGAAGGCTCATGGGGCGAGGAGTCGGTCCTCGTTCCCGATATCGACGCGGCGATCGCGCTGCTCGACGACGAGATCGCCGCAGGCGATGTGGTACTGGTCAAGGCATCCAAGGCAGTCGGTCTCTGGGCCGTCGCCGAGCACCTGACCAGGGCAGGGGAAGGTAGTACGCAGGCATGAAAACAGCGGCCATCGGCAGCACGCCGGCGCCCGGCGTCAGTGAGGCGCGGGCGTGAGGCAGATTCTCTTCGCGGCGGGGATCGCCCTGGCGGTGTCGATCCTGTTGACGCCGTTGCTGATCCGGGTGTTCGCCAGGCAGGGCTTCGGGCAGGAGATCCGGGTCGACGGCCCGGCCAGCCACCAGGCCAAGCGCGGCACCCCGACCATGGGTGGCGTCGCCATCCTGATCGGCATGTGGGCCGGTTACCTCGGTTCGCACCTCATCGGCATCGGCTACGACGCCGAGGGCCCGACCGCCTCGGGTCTGCTGGTGCTGGGCCTGACCACCGCGCTGGGCGTGGTCGGCTTCCTCGACGACTTCATCAAGCTGCGCAAACAGCGCAACCTCGGCCTCACCGCCGCGGGCAAGTACATCGGCCAGACCGCCGCCGCGGTCATCTTCGCGGTGCTGGCCCTGCAGTTCCGCAACGCCGACGGCCTGGCCCCGGCCAGCAAGCACCTGTCGTATGTGCGCGACTGGAGCACGGTGTCGATGGGCGCGCTGATCTTCGTGGTCTGGGTGCTGTTCCTGGTGATCGCCTGGTCCAACGCGGTCAACCTCACCGACGGTCTCGACGGCCTGGCCGCCGGGTCGATGAGCCTGCTGCTGGGCGCCTACGTGATCATCACCTTCTGGCAGTACCGCAACGCCTGCTCGACCAACCCGGGCCCCGGCTGCTACGACGTGCGCGACCCGCTGGACCTGGCCCTGGTGTGTGCCGCCGCGGCCGCCGCCTGCATCGGCTTCCTGTGGTGGAACGCGGCCCCGGCCAAGATCTTCATGGGTGACACCGGCTCGCTGGCGCTGGGCGGCCTGATCGCCGGGCTGTCCATCACCACCCGCACCGAACTGCTGATGGCCGTGATCGGCGCGCTGTTCGTCGCCGAGGCCGCCTCGGTGATGTTGCAGGTCGCGGTCTTCCGCACCACCCGCAACCGGTTGTTCAAGATGGCACCGTTCCACCACCACTTCGAATTGAGCAAGTGGGCCGAGACGACGGTGATCATCCGGTTCTGGATCCTGGCGGGCATCTCCGCCGCCGTGGGTCTCGGGCTGTTCTACAGCGAATATCTGTCACAGGTCGGGTGAGCGCGGACATGGTCGAACACACTCCCCGTGCCCTGCGCTCGCCGGGCCCGATGCTGGAATTCCTGCGTGGCCGCGACGTGCTCGTCGCCGGCTGGGGCGTCTCCGGGCGCTCGCTGATCGAACCGCTGCGCGATATCGGCGCGCACCCGGTGGTCACCGACAACGGCGCCAAGGCGCTGGCCGAGGCCGCCGAACTCGGGCTCGAGGTCGCCACCGGCGTCGAGCTGGAGAACGCGGACCTGAGCCGGTTCGCGCTGGTCATCACCAGCCCCGGCTGGCGGCCGGACTCGCCGGTGCTGGTCTCGGCGGTCACCGAGGGCATCCCGGTCTGGGGTGACGTCGAATTCGCCTGGTGGGTCGATCAGGCCAGGATCTACGGTCCGGTCCGCAAGTGGCTGGTGATCACCGGTACCAACGGCAAGACCACCACCACCAACATGACCCACTCGATCCTGCGTGCCGCGGGCATCGCCAGTGTGGCCTGCGGCAATATCGGCCTGCCGATCCTGGACGCGCTGCGCCGCAACCCCGGCCCGCAGGTGCTCGCGGTCGAGCTGTCCTCGTTCCAGCTGCACTGGGCGCCTTCGGTGCGCCCGGAGGCGGGCGTGGTGCTCAATGTCGCCGAGGACCACCTGGACTGGCACGGTGGCCTGGACGCCTACGCCGCCGCCAAGGCCCGCGCGCTGACCGGCCGGGTCGGCGTGGTCGGCCTCGACGACCCGGTGGCGGGCTCGCTGGCCCGCAAGGCCAAGGCCCGGCGCACGGTCGGCTTCCGCATCGGTGTGCCCGCCGACGGCGAACTGGGCGTGGTCGACGGCAAACTGCTCGACCGCGCCTTCACCAAGGCCGCCATCCTGGCCGAGACCTCCGACATCAGCCCGCAGGGTCCCGCGGGCATCGCCGACGCGCTGGCCGCCTCCGCGCTGACCAGGGCCATCGACGTGGCACCGCAGTTCGTCAAGGAAGGGCTGGCCGAGCACAAGGTGGGCCCGCACCGCACCGCGTTCGTGCGCGAACTCGGCGGGGTGGAGTTCATCGACGACTCCAAGGCCACCAACCCGCATGCCGCGCGCGCCTCGATCCTGGCGCACCCGCAGGTGGTGTGGGTGGCCGGTGGGCTGCTCAAGGGCGCCACCGTCGACGACCTCATCGAAGAGGTCGGCGACCGGCTCGTCGGCGCGGTCCTGTTCGGGGCCGACGCGCCGGTGATCGCCGCCGCATTGGCGCGACACGCACCCGAAGTCCCGGTCATCGCGCTGGACGCGGGAGACGATGCAGACATGGAGTCGTCGAGAAAGCAGCGCGCCGAGGCGGTCATGGGCCGCGCGGTCCGCGCGGCGGCGGGGCTGGCGCGGGCGGGCGACACCGTCCTGCTCGCACCGGCGGCGGCCTCCCTGGACATGTACGACGACTACACCCACCGCGGACGCTGCTTCGTGGACGCGGTGACGGCTTTGGAAGACGGTGACATCGGGCGGGCGCTGTGACACCGACGCCCCGGCTCGACCGTCAGCGCCACGAGGAGGCAGCGTGCGCAACCAGGTAGGACGCCGGGGCGGTTCGGCCGCAGCGCGGCCGGGCTGGGCGGGGGAGCGTTTCGGCGCGTGGCTGGCCCGCCCGCTGGCCTCGTTCCACCTGGTGGTCACCATCGCCACCCTGCTGACCGTGCTGGGCCTGGTGATGGTGCTCTCGGCGTCGAGCGTGGAGGCCTACGCCGGTGGCGGGTCGGCCTATTCGCTGTTCATCCAGCAGGCCATGTTCGCCGGGCTCGGCGCGGTCGCCTTCTACATCGCGCTGCGGCTGCCGCTGCGGCTGGTGCGGCAGTGGTCGTTCCCGATCTTCAGCATCTCGGTGCTCGCGCTGGTGCTGGTGCTCATCCCCGGCATCGGCTCGATCCACGGCGGCGCGCGGCGCTGGTTCGACATCGGCCCGCTGTCGATCCAGCCCTCCGAGGTCGTCAAGGTGACGCTGGTGGTGTGGGGTGCGCATCTGCTCGCCTCGCGGCGCGGCGGCCAGCTCAAGGACATCCTGGTGCCGCTGGTGCCCGCCGGTCTGCTGGTCTGCCTGCTGGTGGTGCTCGAGCCGAACCTGTCGACCACGATCGCGCTGGGCATCGTGCTGATGGCGCTGCTGTGGTTCGGTGGGCTGCCGGTGCGGCTGTTCGTCGGGATCATGGTCACCGGCCTGGTCGCGGCCTCGATCCTGGCGCTGTCGGCGGGCTATCGCTCCGACCGGGTGCGCGCGTTCTTCAACCCCGGTGACGACCCGCAGGGCGTGAACTACCAGGCCCGCCAGGCCAAGTACTCCCTGGCCGACGGTGGCATCTGGGGTCGTGGTCTCGGGCAGAGCCGGGCCAAGTGGAGCTACCTGCCCAACTCGCACAACGACTTCATCTTCGCGATCATCGGCGAGGAACTCGGCTTCCTCGGCTGCATGCTGGTGCTGGCGCTGTTCGCGCTGTTCGTCTACGCGGGTATCCGTATCGCGCTGCGCTCGGTGGATCCGTTCCTGCGGCTGCTCACCGCCACCGCCACCACCTGGATCACCGTGCAGGCGCTGATCAACATCGGCTATGTCGTCGGGCTGCTGCCGGTGACCGGTCTGCAGCTGCCGCTGGTCTCGGCCGGTGGCTCCTCGCTGGCGATCACGCTGTTCATGTTCGGCATCATCGCCAGCGCCGCCCGGCACGAACCCGAGGCGGTCTCGGCGTTGCAGAACGGTCAGGACGGGCGCGTCAGCAGGCTGCTGCGGCTGCCGATTCCGGAGGTGTACTCCCCGGCCAGGGCCGACGCGCCACGCAAGCCCGCGCGCCCCAAGGCCGAACGCCCACGTCAGACCCCGCGCCGTCCGGCGCCCACCGAACGACGGCGACGTGCACCCGAGAGTCGCGGCACGAGTTCGCTACGGTCGACAAGAGCGTGGGAACCGACCTATCCGATGCCGCACCGCCCGGTGAAGCGGCGGACCGGCGGCGGCGGAGGGTGAGCACGCGGTCTCGCCTGCCGGGCGAGTCGATACAGGAAGAACGAGGGAGATCCAGGTGAGTGACCCGCGATCCGGGTTGTCGGTGATCGTCGCAGGCGGCGGCACCGCAGGCCACATCGAACCCGCGCTGGCCGTGGCCGACGCGCTGCGCAGGCTCGACGAGGGGATCCGGGTGACCGCGCTGGGCACCGAGCGTGGCCTCGAGACCAAGCTGGTGCCCGACCGGGGCTACCCGCTCGAGCTGATCCCCCCGGTGCCGTTGCCGCGCAAACCCTCCGCCGACCTGCTGCGCCTGCCCGGGCGCATCCTGGCCTCGGTGCGGGCGACCAGGGCCGTCATCGACGACGTGCAGGCCGATGTGATCATCGGTTTCGGCGGCTACGTCTCGCTGCCCGCCTATCTCGCCGCGCGCGGCGGGCTGTTCGGGCGCAAGCGCAGGGTGCCGGTGATCGTGCACGAGGCCAACGCCAAGGCGGGCCTGGCCAACAAGGTGGGTGCCCGGGTGGCCGCCAAGGTGCTCGCCGCCGTTCCCGATTCGGGCCTGGCCAACGCCGAAGTCGTCGGCATCCCGGTGCGTGCCGCCATCACCGACCTCGACCGCGCCGCGCTGCGCGCACGGGCCCGCGAGAGCTTCGGGCTGCCCGCCGAGGGTCCGGTGCTGCTGGTGTTCGGTGGTTCCCAGGGCGCGCGCAGCCTCAACGACGCCGTCGCCGGTGCCGCCCCGCAGCTGGCCGCCGCCGGGATCTCGGTGCTGCACGCGCACGGACCCAAGAACAGTCTCGAGGTGAACACCGGCGAGACCACCGCGCCGTACGTCGCGGTGCCGTACCTGTCCCGGATGGACCTGGCCTACGCCGCCGCCGACGCGGTGGTGTGCCGCTCGGGCGCGATGACCGTGGCCGAGGTGTCGGCCGTCGGCCTGCCCGCGTTCTACGTGCCGCTGCCGCACGGCAACGGTGAACAGGAGTTCAACGCCCGCCCGGTCGTCGCGCAGGGTGGTGGCAGAATTGTCCCCGACGCCGAGCTGACCCCGAAATACGTGATCGATGAGGTGATTCCGCTGCTGCTCGACCCTGCTCGACTCGCCGAGATGAGCCGCGCCGCCGCCGGTGCGGGCCATCGCGACGCCGCCGACACGGTGGCCGGGATCGTCGTCGAGGTCGCCCGATGAGCGGCCCGGCCGAGATCGGCGAATCCACCGGCACGGCACTGCCCGCCGAGCTCGAGCGCGTGCACATGGTCGGCATCGGCGGTGCCGGGATGTCGGGCATCGCGCGCATCCTGCTCGCGCGCGGCGGCGCCGTCTCGGGCAGCGACGCCAAGGAGAGCCGCGGCGTGCTGTCGCTGCGGGCCCGCGGCGCCCAGGTGCGCATCGGCCACGACGCCGACGCCCTGGACCTGCTGCCCGGCGGCCCGACCGTCGTGGTCACCACCTACGCGGCCATCCCCAAGACCAATCCCGAACTGGTCGAGGCCAACCGGCGCAAGATCCCGGTGCTGCTGCGCCCGACCGTGCTCGCCGCGCTGATGCGCGGGCACAAGACCCTGCTGGTCTCGGGCACCCACGGCAAGACCTCCACCACCTCGATGCTCATCGTCTCGCTGCAGCACTGCGGCGCCGATCCGTCCTTCGCGGTCGGCGGCGAGCTCAACGAGGCAGGCACCAACGCCCACCACGGCAGCGGCGACATCTTCGTGGCCGAGGCCGACGAGTCCGACGGCTCACTGCTGCAATACGACCCGGACGTCGCGGTGGTGACCAACATCGAGTCCGACCACCTGGACTTCTTCGGCACCGACGAGGCCTACATCCAGGTCTTCGACGATTTCGCCGACCGGCTCGCCCCCGGCGGCCTGCTGGTGGTGTGCCTGGACGACCCCGGTTCGCTGGCCCTGGCCCACCGGGTCGCCCCCCGGCTGCGCGAGCGCGGCGTGCAGGTACTCGGCTACGGCTCCGGCGATCTGAGCGCGGCACCGGTGCCCGTCGGCGCGCGCCTGCTGGACTGGCAGCCGCGCGATGTCGGCGGCATCGTGGAATTCGAGCTGGCCGGGGAGAGCACCCCGCGCACCGTGCGCCTGGCGGTGCCCGGCAGGCACATGGCGCTCAACGCGCTGGCCGCGTTGCTGGCCGCCCGGGCCACCGGCGCCGACACCGATGAGATCGTGCAGGGCCTGGAGGGATTCGGCGGCGTGCACCGCCGGTTCCAGTTCACCGGCCGGGAGAACGGCGTGCGCGTCTTCGACGACTACGCCCACCATCCCACCGAGGTGCGCGCCGTGCTCGAGGCCGCGGCCCAGCTGGTCGCTCAGGAGGCCCGCGACGGCGCCCGCACCCGGCGCGGCCAGGTGATCGTGGTCTTTCAGCCGCATCTCTACAGCCGCACCGCCACCTTCGCCGCCGAGTTCGGCACCGCGCTGAGCCTGGCCGACGAGGTGGTCGTGCTCGACGTCTACGGCGCCAGGGAGGAACCGCTGCCCGGCGTCAACGGGGCACTGGTGGCCCAGTCGGTGACCAAACCCGTGCACTACCAGCCGGATATGTCCAAGGTGGGCAAGCAGGTGGCCGGGCTGGCCCAGCCCGGTGACGTGGTGATCACCATGGGCGCAGGCGATGTCACCATGCTCGGCGTGCAGATCCTCGACGCCCTGCGGGCCCGGCCGCAGCAGGGCGGCCGGTGAGATTGCCGATGCCCGCCGCGCGCGGGTGGCGCGGCTACCGGCTCTGGACCGCGCTCGGGCTGGTCGCGGTGACGGTGCTGGCGCTGCTCGCGTGGTTCACTCCGGCGCTGTCGGTGCGAACCGTGCGGATCGACGGTTTGTCCGCGGTAACCCAGGACGAAGTCCGTTCCCGGCTTGAAATCCCCGACGGGCGTTCGATGTTGCGCATCGATACCAATGCCATTGCCCAGCGGGTCGCTGCCATCCCGAAGGTGCGCTCGGTGCGGGTGCAGCGCAAGTTCCCGTCCACCGTGCTGGTCACGGTGGTGGAGCGAACCCCGGTGGTGTACGTGGAATCTCCGGACGGCGCGCACCTGATCGACGCCGAGAGCGTCGAATTCGCGATCGAACCGGCGACGCCGATCGGCGTGCCCAAGCTGCTCACCGAGGGGTCCTTCACCGGTCCCGCGGCGACCAGGGCGGCGGTGGATGTGCTGGTCACGCTGCCGCCCGCGCTGTCGGTGCAGGTGGGTGAGGTTGTCGCACGGTCGATTTCGGATGTCTCGCTGAACCTGCGCGACGGGAGGAAGGTAGTGTGGGGCGGCACGGGCGACGGCGAGCGCAAAGCTGCCGTCGTGATGCCGCTGCTGACCCGTGAGGGGACCGTGTTCGACGTGTCGAGTCCGAATCTGGTCACGGTAAAGTGAGCGAAACGTCGGCGCGCCTGCGCCGGGATCGCAGTTGCTGCGAATAGCGTTCCGCAGCAGTCGGATACTTGACATAACGCCAACCCTATGGTTGAGGTTGAGGGTTTTAAGATCGAAGGAAGGCGAGAGCCCATGACGCCCCCGCACAACTACCTTGCCGTGATCAAGGTCGTCGGTATCGGCGGCGGCGGCGTGAACGCCGTCAACCGAATGATCGAACAGGGACTCAAGGGAGTCGAGTTCATCGCGGTCAACACCGACGCCCAAGCCCTGCTCATGAGTGATGCCGACGTCAAACTCGATGTCGGCCGTGAGCTCACCCGAGGACTCGGCGCGGGCGCCGATCCGGAAGTGGGCCGCAAGGCCGCCGAAGACCACAAGGACGAGATCGAAGAGGTGCTCAAGGGCGCCGACATGGTCTTCGTGACCGCGGGCGAGGGCGGTGGCACCGGCACCGGTGGCGCCCCCGTCGTCGCCAGCATCGCCCGGAAGCTGGGCGCGCTCACCATCGGTGTGGTCACCCGGCCGTTCTCCTTCGAGGGCAAGCGCCGTGGCAACCAGGCCGAGGTCGGCATCAACCTGCTGCGCGAGTCCTGCGACACCCTCATCGTCATCCCGAACGACCGGCTGCTGCAGCTCGGCGACGCGGCGGTGAGCCTGATGGACGCCTTCCGCTCCGCGGACGAGGTGCTGCTCAACGGTGTTCAGGGCATCACCGACCTGATCACCACCCCGGGCCTGATCAACGTCGACTTCGCCGACGTGAAATCCGTGATGTCGGGCGCCGGTTCGGCGCTCATGGGCATCGGCTCGGCGCGCGGCGAGGGCCGCTCGGTCAAGGCCGCCGAGACGGCGATCAACTCGCCGCTGCTCGAGGCGTCGATGGACGGCGCGCACGGCGTGCTGCTCTCGATCGCGGGCGGCTCGGATCTGGGCCTGTTCGAGATCAACGAGGCCGCCTCGCTGGTGCAGGAAGCGGCGCACATCGAGGCCAACATCATCTTCGGTACCGTCATCGACGATTCGCTGGGCGACGAGGTGCGCGTCACCGTCATCGCCGCGGGCTTCGACGGCGGCGGACCGGCGCGGCGCAGCTTCGAGAACACCACCACCTCGTCCTCGCGCACCGGCACCAACCCGATCGGCTCCGGCCGCGCGGGCGAGATCGGGCAGAGCCGTCCCACCGAGGCGCCGGTGCGGCCCACCGAGCCCGCGACCGCCGGGGTCTCCGGTGGCCGGGCGGCCGCGCCGAACTACCGCGACACCGAGCGCTACCGCGAGTCCGAGCGTCAGCGGGTCACCGAGGCCGCGATGAACCGGGTCAACAACCCCGATCAGCGCGACGACGGCGACGATGACGACGACATCGAGGTGCCGATCTTCATGCGCCGGTAGTCGTACCCCGGACAACCGGAAGGGCCCGTACTCCCAGGTGTTGGGGCCCTTCA
>NZ_JBSGDP010000090.1:0-17698 GCF_053602435.1 Nocardia sp. NPDC004415 | reverse complement strand
CGAACACCCAACGAAGTAGAGTCCGGCTGGTTCGAGCGGAATAGGGCAGCCTGAGAAGTCAAAGTCTCACTGTCCGAGAATCTTCCGGCCCCTCAGATCGAGATACTTGGGTTCCTGACCAACTACGCCCTCGACGAAGGCCAGCCGGAAATCGTGCGGCAAAACTCATTCGTCCTACTGAGCTCGCTGTCGGAGGCTACGCGCGATAACGTTCGAGTCGAGCTTGCTACCAAATTTCAGGAGAAAACTGGCCGGGAGCCGCTGACAAAGACTCAGGTTCGGGTCGCCCAAGCCGCAGGAGTCTTGCCGTACCTTCGTCGCGCTCAACGGTCTTCATTTTTCAAGTCATACAATCAACTCCTTGAAAATACGGGGTACAGTTTTCGTAGCAACGCGAAACACGGAGCCCTCTTGCGAGACCTTGTCGACTGTGGTGGGTTGAGTAGCATCCCGGCCGACGAGTTGCGCCGGTGCCTAAAATGGCTCGTATTGTGCTATATCGGAGAGCCTGGCGGATATGGGGCAGGAATACACCGTCGAGTGTTCTACAGCAACAGCGGCGCGCCGCTAGCTGAATCCCTTATAGCAAACGCCGCCGATGTCGTACGAGAGCCTCTCGTCGCTCTGGCGAAAGACGACGAGGTAGAGTGGGCGCTGCAAGATGAACATGTGGCTCGCAGGTATCAAGCCCTACTCGACCTGGTGGAGCCGAGTTGAATCATCGAGGTAGCCGCATCTGAACCGAACGCCTCCGCAACGCCTTCCACACACTCCCCTTGGCCTTGCCGAGCTGTCGCGCCACAGCATTGAGCGACTGTCCTTCGCCGTAAAGCCTCACCGCCCGGTCGATCTCCTCCTCTGTCATCGGCTGGCACCGCATCTGCACCCCGCGCTCCCCGAGGATCTTGAGCAGCCCGCCCTTGGACAAGCCGTACCGCTCGCACAGCTTGGTTGTGGACGTACCAGAGCGGTAGGCATCAACCACGTCAGCGATGGTGGCAGCCGACAGCCGTCGATCCAGTCGCCGCGGGCGAACCGTGCTGCTATCCGTCTTCCGAGGCCGGCGGGCTGGAGCAGCATCCACCTTGGCGATGACCGTCTTCAGCCAGTCCGGCTGCCACCGTTTCAAATACCGTCCGCTAGCCCCGACAGCGAAAACCCTCTCTGACCTCGGTCGGAGGGGGTTTTCTTGCGTCCCGGGACTTGACGTGGTTTGGCCGAATCACACAGAAACTAGTCGAACGGTCCTCTGGAACGCCTTGTAGAGCACCCGTCAGTGGATCACGACCCGGTTCGCCGTGCCACGAGCAAGCTCCTGGTCCTTCATCGAGCGCCGAGAACCCGACGCCCCCGCACTCGGCCACCCTGACCGTCGCCTCACCACCCACACCCCGCGCGCCGGATCACCACTGCGCCGCGGGCACCATCGGTCAGTTTCGACGACTGCTCGTGAACTTCGGCCAAGGTCGGTCCAGTCAGCACCGACAAACCACAGCGCGGCCGATCACCTTGAACTCGGTCGAACCCTGCCGCCACCGCAGAACATGACGGACACGCGATGGCGGCCATGCATCGAACCCATCGCCGCCCACCACAGGAGGCCCACGTGTACCGAATGTTTCGGCGAAGCAACCCATTCCACCGGTTCGAACCCGTCTCGGCCGATCGTGACTCCTCCTTTGCCATGTCGGCCTGCATTTTCCGGCTGGGTGGCAGCGGTCGCGACCGGGACAGTATCGAGGTTCAGGGAACTGCGTTGCGACCGGGGCCTGACCGTTCACAAGTCAGGCCCCGGTCACAGCGGTCGTGAGGGGTTACTCGAAGAAGTCGGCCAGGCAGTCGCCCACGAAACGGCCGGCGTACCCGCCGCCGATGTAGCCCACCGTGAAGCCGACCGGTGAGGCCGTTCCTCCGGTCGGAAGCGTCACCGCCGCGCCGAAGATGGAACCGAGAATCGAACCGACAGCGAAGCCGCCCGCCTCGAGAGCGTTGCGCAGGTCACTGTTTGCGGCGTCGGGCAAGAACGCCGCGCGTGCCGGAGCACCAGCGGCTCCCGCGGGCCGCGGTGCCCGAGCCGGGAGCGGCTTGCCGTCCTTGGTCGCAGGGGTGAGCTTGAGCCGATGACCGTCTTCGAGGATCTTCGGGGTCAGCGTGAACACGTGACCGCGCAGTTCGATGGTCAGGGGCCACTTGTCGATCACGTCCCCGTCGTTGTCGACCACCAGGACCTTGGTGCCCTTCGGGTTGAGCACGAAGGTTCCCTCGGCGAGCCTGGTCACGATCCCGCCGTCGGCGGCGACACCGGTGGCATAGCCGATGCCTTTGTCGTGGCCGGTGACCATACCGGTCAGCGACAGGTCATCGGTCTTGACCTTCGGCCCGACAGTGGTGGTCGGGGCAGCTTGTGCAGTGGTCATCTGGGAGTCCCTTCAGATGGTGCCCGGGTCGGTTCCTCGCGAGCCGTGGCAGCATCAAAATTACGGGCCGGCCCCGGCGAATCGACATCGATTCGCCGAATCATTTCACCATCTGAGATCGGCAATTATGTTGTGCTGCAACATGTTTCAGCGTATCCCTGACCCAACCCGACCAGCCGGTTTCCGCTTTTCCCGTGCAGGATCTCCCCGACGTGGTGGCCGATCACCGACGGCACGTCTCGGTCACGGAATGCGTCGATGACGTGGCCGCCAGGGCGGCTTGTGCAGGGATCATCTGGGAGTCCCGTCAGACGGAGCCCGGGTCGGTTCCTCGCGAGCCGTAGCAGTATCAAAATTACGGGCTGGCCCGGCGAATCGACATCGATTCACCGATTCATCTCCAACACCGGTTGCGTTGTAATCCCATTGTTCTACAACGCTTTTCGGTCATCGATCGGAGTCGCTGCGCGAGGAGTTCGGCGCGCCCAGTCCACGCTGGATCGGAGATGTCGCCGGCAAGCCGAATACGTGTCGACCGAGTTGGGCAGCCCACCGTTCGGCGTTGAGCCGGGATCGACCGCGCCGTCACCGTCCTCACGGGCGAGGTCGCGGGCCAGTGCGGTGGCGTGCTGGAGGCTGTTCCTGAACTGACTTCATGCCGGTTCGCCGGGTTGAATCGGCGGAAGGATGTGGCGATCGCGTGTAACGCGTCAGAGCTTTTCCACTCGTGCCGGGACGTACTTGTGCCACGGGGTGCCGAAGAACTCGTCGCGGTCTTCGGAGGCGGTCAGGTCGTTCAGGCGGACGCCGACCTGGTCACCGTCGGCCGTGAGCAGTCCCATGCCGTTGGGTAGGGAGACGTGGCCTCGGCGCATCGTGTCCACCACCTCGACCGGTGCTTGCGCCGCACCACGCCGGGTGATCACGCGCGCTTGGTCGCCGGTTACCAACGACAGGGCGGCGGCGTCGGCCTGGGACAACCGCAACGCGCCCTGGGGGTCGCGTTTGCGCCAGGTCGGGTCACGGAAGATCGTGTTGGCGGTGAAGGCGCGGCGCTCACCGGCCGAGAGCACCAGGGGGTAGTCGGGGTCACCGGGTAGCGCTTGTCCGTCGGCGAGCCCGCGTACCACATCGAGCAGTTCGGGCACGTCGAGTTCGATCCGCCAGCCGCCCAGCCTCTGCCAGGACGCGTCCTCTTCGTCGTCGGTGATGACCACTCCGCGCGGGTTGTCCAGAATCGCCTCGAACAGCCGGTCGCCTGCCATCAGCCCCTCGCCGTGACCGGCCCGCGCCACGCCGGCGGGGTTCTCCATCGCGCAGAACAGCGAGGCGCCCCACAGCACAGCGGCGGCCGCGGCGCCGTGCGGGAGTGTCGGACCCAATGTGCGGTAGAGCAGGACCGGGGCCAGCTTGGCCAGGCGGCGGTCGCCGAGTGCCCCCATCATCGCGGTGGCGAAGGCTTCCCGGCCATGTCCCAATGCCTCGCGCAGCGGTGCGTAGTCGGCCTCTCCCACGGCACCGGACAGCTCACACAACCTGGCGTGGATTTCGGGCTCGGTGAGCTGACCGGAGGGAGGGTCCAGCAGCGGGCGGCGCAGGTGGAGCAGATTGCGCGGGAATTCGAAGTCGAAGAAGGTCGCTTCGTACTTCTCGAACTGGGTGGGTGGCGGGAGCACGTAATCGGCCTCGCGCGCGGTCTCGGTCATCGCGATGTCGATGACCACCACGAACTCGAGCGCCTGGAATGCCTCGGTCATCCGCCGGCTGTCGGCCAGCGAGTGCACAGGGTTGCTGCTCTCGACGATCGCGGCACGAAAACGCTCAGGATGGTCGGTCAGGATCTCGTCGGGGACCGAATTGCAGGGGAACAGTCCGCTCACGATCGCCGCCCCACTGACCGGGGTGCGCGGCACCTGATCGAACGGCAGTCCGCGATCACGGGCGATCGGCGCGAGCCCGGAGAAAACGAACTGGGTGCCGCGCTTGGCGAAGTTTCCGGTGAGCAGCCACAGCAACTTCTCCACATAGCTCACGGCGGTGGAGTTGCGGCCCATCTGGACGCCGAGGTCCTCGAGCACCGCCACCGACTCGGCCGCGGCGATGCGGCGAGCGGCGGCGCGCACCAGGTCCTCCGGCACGTCGGCGATCGCGCAGTGGTCCGCGATGGACACGTCGCGCATCACTGCTGCGATCGTTTCGAGGCCGTTGGTGTGCTCGGCCAGCCAGGCGTGGTCGATCAGATCTTCCTGCACCAGCACCGCCACCATCGCCGTTACCAACTCGAGGTCGGTGCCCGGGCGCAATTGCAGATGGAACTCGGCGAGCTCGGCTGTCTCGGTGCGCACCGGGTCGATCACGATCATCGCCCGCGCCGGGTCCTTCGAGATCTCCTTGAGTGTCGTCCGGGCACGGGGGAATCCGTGGGACTGGTAGGGGTTCTTGCCGACGAAGACCGCGACCTCGCAGTGATGGAAGTCGGAGCGGTGCGGGCGCCCGAGCATCCTCGCGCTGACCCAGAACTCGCCCGTCTTCTCCTGAGCCAGTGAGTTGGAGCGGTAGCGCACACCGTAGGCGGCCAAGGTCGCGGGCGCGTAGGCTCCGCCGAGGTGATTGCCCTGGCCACCGCCCCCGTAGTAGAAGATCGATTCGCCGCCGTGCTCGTCACGCACCTGTCCGAGACGCGCGGCGACCTCGGTCAGGGCGGTCTCCCAGTCGATCTCCTCGAAGGTTCCGTCTTCGCGGCGCCGAAGCGGCTTCGTGAGCCGCTCGTTGCGGCCGTTCTGATAGGCGTCCAGTCGCAGAGCCTTGTTGCAGGTGTAACCCGCCGAGGTCGGATGAGCTTTGTCGCCGCGGATCTTCGTGAAACGGCGGGTGTCCGGGTCTACCAGCACGTCGATCCCGCAGTTGCACTCGCACAGAATGCAAGCACTCGGCTTCCATTCCGCCGCGCTCTCGACGTTGACGGTGACACCGGACATACATCGCTCCTCAAGCAGATTCCCGAATCGAGCTCATATCGATGGCGAACCACAGCGTATAGGCTCTATGCAATAGAACATAGCAAACGGCGTTCGGTGTCAGAAGTACGGACGGAGCTGTAGTGCGGTCGAGCGCGCCTGTGCTGCCTATCGGAGCAGCGGGCGTGCACCACCGGCGCCGACGGGCTCCGAAAGTGATCGCTGGTCGAGCAAGGTGAGCGGTAAGAACACGATCGCTGTGACGCCGCCGTGGTCCGACTCGGCGAGTCGGACCTCGATCTCGTTGCGGCCGGCGAGAATCGAGACCACGATCAGCCCCATGCGCGCGTCACTGGAAAGGTGCATGATGCCGAAATCCGGTGCGCTGTCGAGGATTCGATTGATCCGGTGCAGTTCCTGCCGGGACAGTCCCCGCCCCCGGTCGGCGACCTCGACGACGGCGCCACCCTCGACAAGGCGGCCCGAGACCGTGACGGGTGCGGTGGTGGAGGAGAAGTAGGTGGCGTTCTCGACCAGCTCGGCGAGCAAGTGGATGATGTCGGCGACGACGGCGCCGTTGACCGAGACATCAGGGAAACGGTTGACGGTCACGCGCGTGTAGTCCCTGGACTCGGTGATCGCCCCCTGCACGACGTCGCCGAGCGGCACCGGGTATCGCCATTGCCGTCCCGGACGTTCACCGCCGAGGATGATCAGATTCTCGGCGTTGCGGCGTTCGCGGGTGGCCAGATGGTCGAGTGTGAACAGCAGCTCCATCTTGTCCGGGTCCTCCTCGTGCGCTTCCGCGGCATCCAGGACTTCCAGCTGGCGAGACGCCATGGCCTGGCTGCGGTGTGCGAGGTTCAGGAAGATCGCGTTGACCGCGCCGCGGGTGCGGGCTTCGGCCATCGCCGCGGACACCGCCGCGCGCTGTGCGGTGTCGAATGCCTCTGCCAACTGTCCGATCTCATCGTTGCCGAAGTCGGACGGAGGCAGCGCCGAGGTCAGATCGATCGTCTCACCCGCATTGATCCGGGCCATGATCGCGGGCAGTTCGGTGTCCGCGACGGCGAGCGTGTGCAGTCGAAGGCGTCGGAGTCGTCGAACGAGTCCGCGCGCCAACCACGAGGTCAGAACGAACGTCACAGCGGCGATGATCAACGCCGCGAGCACGGTCAGCGCGGAGGTGCGCACGGCGTTGTCGGCGATGTCGGTGGCTCGCTGTTGGACGCCGGCGAAGTTGGTGCGCCACAGCGCCAACAGGCCGTTCACCATCAGCCCCAGAATCTGCTGTGCCGCCGCGGAATCGGTGGACGGCGGGCCGGCGGGGTCCGCGGGGTCGGCCGCGCCGCTGGTCACCACGGCGTTCTCGAACTCGACCAGTTGTCGCCACTGCGGGCTGGAGGTCAGTTGCACGAGCCGCTGCCGGATGGCGGGATCGTCCTTGTGAGCCAGTGCGTCCAGGTCTGCGTGGTAGGCGCCGACCCTGGTGGCGAACGCTTGCAGGGCGGCCTGATCGAATGCTGTCTCGGCGTCGGCGGCCGCGACGAGTGCGTGCACCGCGGAGATGCTGTCGGCCGTGCGCAACAGGGTCGCGGTCGTGGTCAAAGCGATGGCGCTGTCCACGTCGGGTGCTCTGGGGACCAACGCCGCGACCGCGATTCCCCCGGTCGCGGTGAGCAGGCTGTACGCCTGGTACACCTCGTCGACCGTCGAGGTCCCGCTGTCGGTACGCGCGCGCACGGCGCCGAGTCGGCGGACCGTGTCACGCAGCTGGTGCGCGGATTCGTCGAACGCTCCGGTGGTGAGTTCGACGAGTGACGACGCGGCCTCCAGCAGTGCCGTCCCGGCTGCGTCGACGCGAAGGCGCTGGGCGTTGAGCTCGTCGGAGCCGCGTTCGGGGTATGCGACCCGAACCATCGCGAATCGGCGCTCCTGCAGGATGGCCTCGCTGAAGTCCACCGCGTGCGGCGCCACCCGGAGGATGAGTTCGGCCCACGCCCGGTTCTGCCGGTTCTCCTCGACGAGGCGCACGCCTACCGCGATCACCGCGGTAGCGAACACGATGCTCGGGATGAGCACGATGGCCATCACCCGTGCGCGAATCCCGGTCAGCCGATTCGATTCGGCCCGGCGCGCGGGCGGGTCGTGGCGGATCGGAGTGTGTGTCCGAAGCTGGTCTTTCATTGCCCACTCTCATCAGTTGATGAGAGACTCACATGCGATACAAACATCAGTCAAGTGGCGTCACGCGAGCGTCACGCCCGTGACCTGGATCTAGACGACCGACCAATTGGTCGGTTCGGGTCACACGATGCCGTGTTCGCGTGCGGCCAAGGCGAGCTGGGTGCGATCGCGGAGCGACCAGCGGGAGAGAACCCGCGAGATGTGGTTCTTGACAGTGCCTTCGCTGACGAACAGGTTTGCGGCGATTTCGCGGTTGGACGCTCCGGTCGCGATCAGCCGTACGATGTCGACCTCTCGCGGGGTGAGATCGAGGTCGCGGCGGGCCGTGCCGGGTGCCGGTCGCAGGGCGGTCGACAGGCCACGAGTGACGCGGCCGTCCAGCTGGGTCACGCCCGCGTGGGCCATCCGCACCGCCGCCCGCAGGTCCTCGATCGGCAGGTTCTTGAGCAGGTAGCCGTCGGCTCCCGAACGCAGGGCGGCGATGACGTATTCGTCGTCGTCGAAGGTGGTCAGCATGACGACCCGGCAGCCCGACCCGTCGGCGCGCAGGCGTCGCAGGGCTTCGACGCCGTCGAGGCGCGGCATCCGGACATCCATCAGCACGACGTCCGGCGCGAGCTTCGTGACCGCTTCGACGGCTTCGACGCCGTCCGCGGCGGTCCCGACGACCGTCAAACCGTCCTGGAGATCCAGCAGCGACGCGATGCCGTCGCGGACGAGGTCCTGGTCGTCGACCACCAAGACACGGATATCGCTCACGCGGGCGCCATCTCGGTGGCCGGCAGTGTCATCCGCAAGATCGTGCCGTGACCGGCGGCCCCGCGCGACACCTCCAGCTCACCACCCAGCAGCGCACACCGCTCCCGGAGCCCGGCCAATCCGAATCCCTGTCCACCCGAACGGATCCCGACGCCGTCGTCGGTGACCTCCACCTCCACCGATGGACCGTCCAGGCTCAACCGCACCCTGGCCTGCCTCGCCGAAGCGTGCCGCCGGACGTTGGTCAAGCCCTCCTGCGCCGCCCGGTACAACGCGGTCCGCACCTCCGAAGTGAGCAGGCGCTCCTCCCCCGACACTGTGAACTCGACGGCCAGCGAGTCGCCACCGGCTCGGTGCACCAGTTCCCGCAACGACGTGACCAGGGCGAACGGTTGATCGTCGGCACGCAGGGTGCGCACCGAATCGCGCGCCTCCGCCAGCGCGCGGTCCGCGGACCACCGCGCATCCGCCAGGGCACGGTCGGCGGTGACCGGATCGCGATCACGGTAAGCCTGTGCCTTCTGGATCTGGACCCCGATCGCCGTCAAGTGGTGACCGAGCGAGTCGTGCATCTCCCGCGCCAGCCGGTTGCGTTCCCGCACGGTGGACAGTTCCGCGATCGTGGCCGCGTGCTGCCGCAGTTCGGCCATCGTGTCCTGCAGCCGTCGCCGTACCTCTCGTTCCCGCACCGCGACCGCGGCCATGGCCAGCGCGATCACTTCGCCGAGCAGGAACATCAGCAGATCACCGAACTGTTCGCCGTCCGCGACCCAGCCGACATCCTGAATCGTCAACGCCGCCAAGATCATCGCGAACATGCCCGCGGCCAGCATCACGGCCACTGTCCGCCCCAGCGCGAACCACGCGGTGAACGGCACCAGAATCAGCAGCGCGCGCCACAGGCCCGACGGGTCCGCTACCGCGATCAGCGCGAAGGCCGCGACCCGCGCGACCAGCAAGACGACAGGACGCACCGCGAACCGATACGCGGCGACCTCGACAGCGGCGAGTACTCCGAATGTCACCAGCAATGCCCACAGCCCACGGCGATCGACAGCCGCCTGCACCAGCCCACCGGCGAACACCACCGCGTAGGTCACAGAAACGACCCAGCCCACCGGCGACCCGGACCCGCGTGCGGTCCTCATGGCACCACCTCCGAACGCCGATGCTACGTAGCGCGCCGCCCTCACGGTGGTTCCGTGCGGCAAGTTTGGCCGATGGTCATGGGTACCCTGGCAATTCGGTACTCCTGGAACCCCGGCTCCCGTTCCTACCGTCGATGCATGACCAACTTCCTCATCCGATTCGGCGCGGTCAGCGGCGTCGTCCTCGGCCTGTCCATCGGCGTTCCCGGCGCCGTCGAAGCGTTCACCGGCGAGATCACCGCGACCAGCGTCGTGCTCGGCTTCGGCACCGCGTTCGGTGTGCCCGCCGTCCTGGCGTACGCGCTCGCCGGTACCCGGGATTCGACCTTCGACCGGGTGGCGTTCGTGTGGTGCGCGCTGGGCACCGCGCTGTTCGCCGGTGTCGCCTACACCCTCAACCTCGCCCTCGTCTTCCTCGATCTCACCGAGCGTCGAGAGCTGCTGGCCGGGACTACCGGAATCGCGTTCAAGGTCACCGGATTCGCGTTCATCGGTGGCGCCGCGCTGTTCGGCATCGCGCTCTACCGCGACGGACGCCTCGGCCGCCTGCCCGCCCTCGGATTCACCCTGCTGCTGCCCGTCTTCGCCTTCCTCGCGCCGCAGGAGGACACGCTCGCCATCAACGCCCTGCACGTGCTCGTCTGCGTCGTGTTCTGCTGGTTGTCCCTCAACACCTGGCGCACGACGACAACGGGGCGGTTCACCCGACCGTGCTCAGCCGGTCACAGTGCAGGCGAGGGTGACGGCGAGTCGTAGGCCGCCGAGTGGGCTCGTGATCAGGTCCGCGCGGCCGCCGTGCAGTTCGGCCTGCTGCGCGACCAGGGCGAGGCCGAGGCCCGATCCTTCGCGGGCCGCGCCGGAACCCCGGCGGAATCGACCGAACACCACATCGCGTTCGTTCTCTGGCAGCCCGGCGCCGTTGTCGTCGACCGCAAGCAGGAATCCGTCACCGGTTCGGTGGACGGAGATCTCGATGCGGGTGGCGCGGCCGTGGCGGACCGCGTTCGTGATCGCGTTGTCGAGAATCAGGCGGATCCCGGCCGGGGAACACCGGCAGTCCGCTCGTTGCTCGCCGGCGACGGCCAGGTGGAGTTCCGGATGGGTCCGCGCCGCGTCCGCGACGGCCGAGTAGGCCAGCTCGACCAGGTCGGCCGGTTCACTGATGTGGCGCGATGTCAGTTCACCGGCGGCGAGCAGTTCCAGCGCCACCAGCGTCGATTCGACCCGGCCGTGTTTGCGCAGCGCGTCGTCGAGGATCTGCGCGCGCTCGGCGGGCACCAGTTCGACATCACGCGCGATCTCGATGTCCATGCGGATGGCGGTGAGCGGGGTTCGCAGCTCGTGAGCGGCCGTGTTCGCGAACGTGCGCGCGGTCTCGAGGGCCGAGATCGTGCGCTGCTGCGCGGAGTCGATCCGCGCGAGCATCGACCGGACCGAGGCCGCGAGTCGATCGGCTTCCCGCACGCGGAACCGCCCTCTCGCCTCGGGCAATTCGGTACCGGCATCGATCCGGCGGGTCAGGTCGATGAGCGGCCGGATCGCCCGGCCGCCCAGGAGCCAGCCCAATCCGGATGCCACCGCGATCGCCGCCGTCCCGGCGAGCAGGACGTGCCCGCGCTGCTCCCGGGTCACCGATTCCGCCGCGGACAGCGGCGCGGCCACGGACACGAGGTGCGGGCCGATGGGCGACTGGTCCACCATCATGGTCTTGACGCGGTAACCGGCGTCGTCCAGCACCAGGGTCTGGTGCCCTTCGGGCAGCTCCGGCAGTCGCGTGGACGTGCTGGCGAGCACGGCACCGTCCTGGTGCAAGGTGATCGCGGCGACGCCGCCGTCGCGCACGCTGCCGATGAACAGTTGCGCGGTACCGACATTCGCTTCGACCAGGCCGGTGATGATGTCGAGTTGCTCGTCGACGTGCCTGATGTTGTTGCGCTCGATCGCGACGAACAGGAAGACGGCGAGCGCGCCGACGATGAGCGTCGTCCCCGTCGCCGCCGCCACCGCGACCCTCGTTCGCAGCGAGAGATTCCCTCTCACAGCCCTTCCTCCCGCAGGACGAACCCGACAGCGCGCACTGTGTGCAGGAGGCGGGGCGCGCCGTCGACTTCGAGTTTGCGGCGAATGTGGCCGACGACGACATCCACGACATTGGTCTGCGGCCGGAAGTCGTATCCCCACACCGTCTCCAGCAGCCGGTCGCGGGTCACGACCGCCCCGTGATGGGTGGCCAGGATGCTGATCAGCTCGAATTCCCGCCGTGTCAGCGGAATCTCGCGGCCACGCACCGTCACCCGCCGCGCCGCGAACTCGACCCGCAACACCCCGACGGCCACCGACTCCTGCGCGGCGCTCCAGCCGGTGCCGCGGCGGCGCAGCAGCGCACGCAACCGCGCGGTCAGTTCGACGAAGTCGAACGGTTTGGTCAGATAGTCGTCGGCGCCCAGCTCGAGCCCTTCGATCCGGTCCGATACCCGCGTGCGCGCGCTCACCACACAGATGGGCACGTCGTTGCCGAGTGCGCGCAGCGCGGTGATGAAGGCCAACCCGTCCAGTCCCGGCATCTCGATGTCGAGCACCACCACGTCGGGTGTCTGCTCGCGGGTCGCCGCCAGCGCGGCCGCGCCGTCGGCGGCGGTACACACCGCGAAGCCGTTGAGACGCAGACCACGTTCCAGCGATTCACGAACGTCGGCGTCGTCGTCGACGACCAGTACCAACCCGCTCTCACGCGGCGCGGCGGAACCCTCACGGACGTCCACGGCGCGCGGCCGCACCGGTCGCGCCGTGGTTGCTGCGTTCACCTGAATTCACTTCCTCTGCCGGTCGAAACGCTTCCTGTCGGAGGTTTACCGATTGCTTGAGAGTTCTCTGACGACGATTGACTGATCAGATGATCATCTGTGACGTTTTATACCACCAGGGCGCGGTTCCGCCGATGACGCCGGTCACGCTCCTGCCGACCTCCCAGCGACGAACGGAGCCAGACCGGTGCGGACGACCATGCACACCGCGGCCATCGCGTTGACGGCCGGTGCGGCCATCGCGCTCACGACCGTGCCCGGCACGGTGGCGGGCAGCGCCGCCGCGGACCCGGGCTGCCCCGGTCTTTCCGTCATCGCGATCCCGGGCACCTGGGAAACCGGCCGAGCCCGGCACACCCCGGGCCCCGGCATGCTCGCCGGCGTCACCGACGGCCTCCCCGCGAGCCAACAGGTCGCCTATGTCGACTATCCCGCGACGGCCTTCCCCTGGGAGGGCAAGGTCTACGGCGCCTCGCAGCGGGTCGCCGTCGACACCGCGCGCGAGATGATGCGGACCATCGCCGACCGCTGCTCCGGCACCGATTTCGCGCTGGTCGGCTACAGCCAGGGTGCCGACGCCGCCGGTGATCTGGCCGCGGAGATCGGCAGGGGCGGCGGGGTCGTGTCACCGGATCGCGTGCGCGCCGTCGGCTTGCTCTCCGATCCCCAGCGGTCGCACACCGATACGCAGGTCGGCCCGCCCGCCCGTGGCGTCGGCGTCCGAGGGCCACGCCCCGACGGGTTCGGCTCGATCGCGGCGCGGGTCCGCACGATCTGCGCGGTCGGCGATCTGTACTGCTCGACCGACGACGAGGACTTCGTCACCGCCATCGCGAGCGCCCTGGCCGGGGTCTCCGCCGAGCACCCCGACGATCTGACCCGCTACCGCGGCACAGCAGCGGACATGCTGACCGCCCTGCGATCCGCCGACGAACAGGGCGAGCTCACCGACCAGGCCCGCGACGAACGCGCGCGACAGCTCGCGCTGTTCTACGGATCCGGAACGCACATGTCCTACGGCAGCTACCCCGTCGACGGCAGGCACACCGCCGTCACCTGGCTGCACGACTGGCTGGCCGCTCTCGGCTGATCCGCCCCCAGACCCTCCCGGGAAATCTCCGCCACGAAGAAGGAACAGAAATGCGCATCAAACACCTCACCGCCGGAGCAGCGATACTGATCGGCGCGCTGGCCGCCGGCACCGGGACGGCCTACGCCGACCCGGCCGCCGACCTGGGCGTCGTGAACTACACGGCGACCACGACCGACACCTCCACGCTCGTCCAGATCGACGCGGGCTCCCTGGTCGTGGAGGACGGCGCCCTGAAGGTGAAGGCCCCGGACGGCAAGGTCATCGCCGGCACCGAACTGAAGTTCCGCGTCGACGAATTCGTCTTCCCCATCGACGCCACGATCAGCGACCGCACCGCGACGCTCACCCCGCAGTTCACCCTGGACAAGGCCCACTACGAGCCGGTCTCCCTGCCCTACGAGGATCAGGCCACCTGGAAGAACGACTACGACCGTGAGCGCGACGCCTGGGCCCGCATGACGAGCACGATCGGCCTCGGTGCCTCGATCGGCGCCATGGTCGGCGGAATCGGTGGCGCGGCGGTCGGTTGCGTCATCGGCGGTGTAACCGGCGCGGCACTGACCGGCGCGCTCGCGACCATGTTCGGTGGACTCCCGTCCGAGGTGCAGGGCTGCATCGCGGGTGTGGCGGCCGGTGGTTTCCTCGGCGTGCTGGCGGGACAGCTGCTCATCGCCGCGCCCGTGGCGATCTACGCCGCGGTCCAGTACTACACCACGATCAACCAGCCGTCGGTGCAGAGCCAGCAGCAGGCGAAATAGCGATCGGAGAAGCCGGGCGCGCGGTGGATCCCGCGTGCCCGGCACCCGTCACGGGTCCCGCCTCGATGTGCCCGGACAGAGTCGCCATATATGATCCAATCATCAGCATTGATTCCACCGGGGAGGGACCGTGCCGGTACTCGCCGCGCCGATGACCGTCGAGTACCAGCCAAAGCCGTTCGTCCTGGCCGAACTCGCCGCCCGATTGCGGGCGGTGCTCCGGCGCGCCCACGGCCCGCGACAGCCCCGTACGCCGATGGTCGGAATCGGACCACTGCTGATCAACGAATCGTCACGGCGGGTGACGATCTCCGGCTGGAATCCGGCGATCACGACCGATTGATCCACACCATCCACGGCACGGGGTACGTGCTCCGAAGCGACATGAATTGATTCCGCCCGGTGACCGGTATCGAACCGGCTCCGACAACCCATGGAAAGAGACGAAGCGTTGATCGCGCTCTCCCGAATGACATTGTGGCTGACCCTGTTCGCCACGCTCGCGTTTCTGCTCGTGGCGACACCGCGCGCGAGCGCCGCGTTCGATCCGTCGGGCGTCGACTTCTGGGTCGACTCCGATATGGGTCCCGTCAAGACCCGCGTATTCCGCGCGGCCGACGGCAACACCCAGCGCGTGGTCTACGCCCTCGACGGAATGTGGGCACGTGAGGACCTCAACGGCTGGGAGATCGAAACCGAGGTCGCCAGGAAACTGACCCAGAACAACATCAATGTCGTGCTGCCGATCGGTGGACAATCCAGTTTCTATATGGATTGGGATCGCCCGTCGTACCTTCCGGAGGGCGCCGTATCCGAAATCGCCGGCGATTCCGCACCCGACACCGACACCGGGCCGGGCAAGTCCTACACCTACACCTGGGAAACGCTGTTGACCCGGGTGCTGCCCGCCGCCCTGCACGAACGGCTCGGCCTGTCCCCGACGCGCAACGGTGTCATCGGACTCTCGATGGGTGGTAGCGCCGCGTTTGCGCTCGCCGCTCATCATCCGGCCCAGTTCAGCTATGCCGCGTCCCTGTCCGGATATCTGAACCCGTCGGCTCCGGGCATGCGCGGGGCGATCTCGGCCGCCATGGTCAAGGCCGGTGGGTACAACATCTCGTGCATGATCAGCTCGCCGACCTCCGACAAATGGCAGTGGATGGATCCCATGTTCCTCGCCCCCACCCTCATCCGGAACGGGACCAAGCTGTGGGTGTCGGCCGCCAACGGCGTGCCGTCCGAGGTCGGGGAGCCCAGCAAGCAGGCCGCGGAGGGCTCGGCCCTCGAGACGCTGTCCCTGACCAACTCGCGGTCGTTCCAGACACGCATGAAGTCACTGGGCGCCACCACCGTGACCTACGACTTCCCCTCCTCGGGTGTCCACGCCTGGAAGTACTGGGAAGCCCAGGTGGTGAAGATGCTGCCCGTCCTGTCCGGCGCCATCGGCTGAGCGACCCTTCGCGCCGGTCGGTCGCCACCCCACGCCACGAGCCACGCAAGCATCGGTACTGAATATCCGATCAGTTATGATTGCTGCGGCAACTCGAGGTGGAGGGCAGATGACAGCCGAGCAGACCACACCCACGCGGACCGATCGTCGCCGGGAACGCACGCGCAACGCGCTGCTCGGCGCTGCGCGGAAGTTCTTGTCCGAGGGCAAGTCATCGGTCAGTATCAAGGAGATCACCGACGCCGCCGACGTCGGTTTCGGCTCCTTCTACAACCACTTCGACTCCAAAGAACAGCTCTTCGACGAGGCCGTGCGGTCCGCGCTGAACGTCTACAGCACGATGCGCGACCAGGTCGTGGCTCGATACGACGACCCGGCCGAGGTCTTCGCGGTCAGCTTCCGGCTGACCGGACGGCTGCAGCGCCGGCTTCCCGAGATGGTGCGCGTCGTCCTGCATTCCGGCATGGGGGTCATGCTGCGCGACGAGGGGCTCGCGCCGCGTGCCCGTCAGGACATCGTGGCCGCCCAGGAGGCGGGGCGCTTCGAACCGATGGATCCCGATCTGGCCGTCATGGCGGCGGGCGGAACGCTGCTGGGACTGCTGCAATTGCTGGACGCCGATCCGCATGCGGACGCGGCGGCGCTGGCCGACGACATGGCGTATCGAGCCCTGCGCATGTTCGGCGTGAACAAGCGAACCGCGCAGCGCCTCAGCTCCGGACCACTCCCCCAGCTGCCCGCCGACCCCGATCTGCCCCTCGGGGCCGGCGAGTAGACCCACACCCGGTCCGGCCGGGACAGATGTCACCGGTTCGGGTCGAACTCTTCGGTTCCGAGCACGAGGCGCAGTCCGGAAATCCCGGAATGCGCTCGCGCGTACGCGAGCTCGCGGCTGATGTCGCCGACGTTGTTGATGATGGGCACCCCGAGGCCCAACGTCGAGAGCGTGCCCAACGCCCGTCCTTCGGCGTCGAGGAAGGCGCTTCCACTGTCACCCGGGATGCCGGGCGTCGGCGATTTCAGAGCGTGGGTCCACCCGCCGAGTGAGCTGTCATCGGCCGAGCTCTCACCTCGCTGCGGCGACAGGCCGGGGAGTCCACCCCGGATTCTCGAGTTGCCATAGCTGTAGACGTGTTCGCCCTCGGGCGTGCCGGTGGTGTTGAGACCGGTGGGACCACCCCAGTACGGCACGCTCGGATTGACCTGATCGATGAGGCCGGGGTCGATCTCGATCAGTGCGAAGTCGTTGTACGCGCAGGCATTCGGGTCCGCTTCGCCGAGTTGCCGCATCGTCAGCCAGCTGCTGTAGGCCAGCCGACCGGTGCCGATGGTGGTGCCGTCGGACCGGAGTGAGCCACGGCGGGTGAAATCGACCGCGGTGCCGAGCGGCCGGCTGGTGGTCGCACATCCGTCGGTGTCGGTGGATCCGCCCGTTCCGGCGCAGTGCGCGGACTGGCCGAGGTAGACCCGGCCGCTGTCGTCGACGAACACGTAGTTCGTCGTGCACTGCCCGCCTCCGTGCGTGTTCGCCTGGATACCGGGGGTGAGGACAGCCGAACCGGCGGCCGCCCACCGATGACCGGCGTCTTCCGGGGCGACCACGTCCGCCGCGACGGGGCTCGCCGTCCGGGACGACGTCGCGACCGTGGAGCTCGCACCGGAGTCCTGAGATCCTCCCGGTACGCCGATTCCACACCCGGAGATCAACAGCGACGCGGAGCACACGACTCCGACCGCGGGCAGGGCGACTACGCGCCGCAGGTTCGACATCTCGACCCGGTCCCTTCTGCCGGTGCGGGACATGCAGGGCGCCGACCGGGCGATAGTTTACGACTGTTGATGATTTCATCACAAAACCAGAGCGATGCTTCTATCATATGTGATCGCATCATCATTTCTCGTAGCGCGAAGGGACCTGTTTATGCTGGGCAGAAAGATGGCCGGGTTCCGCTGGCTGTGTGTCGTGGGCGGAACAGCCGCCCTCACCCTCAGCGGTTGCTCCGCCCTACCGACCTCGACGCCTCCCACCGAGATCACGGCCGATTTCGAGAACATCGCAGGCATGTACGAGGGCAACGAGATCATGGTCCTCGGCCTCGCGGTGGGCACCGTCGACAAGATCGTG
>NZ_JBSGDP010000089.1:0-17909 GCF_053602435.1 Nocardia sp. NPDC004415 | reverse complement strand
GGCGGGTGGGGAACCACCGCGCCCGGCCCCGGACCGACGGTGGGGATCAGCCTCCGTTGATCGCCGCGGCCAGGCGGGGAAGCTGGCGCAGCGGGGCGTGGTGCTCGACTTCCATGCGCTGTTCGGCGTCGAAGATCTCGCTGAGTCCCGGGGCGGGGTCGTGGTTGCCGGACTGCGGCAGAGTGGTCGCGCTGAAGGGCCAGTCCGAACCGAAGACGATGTGGTCTCGGCTCGTCACCGCCGACACCGCCGACATCGCGGCGCTGGATCCGCTCAGCGCGGTGTCGTAGTAGAAGCGCGAGATCTGCGCCTTCGCGTCGAGCAGGGACGGCTTGTCCAGGCCCTGGGGCCAGTTCTCGCCGACGGTGGTCTCGGAGGCGACGCCGACGCGCCAGGACAGGAACGGCAGGGTGCCGCCCGCGTGGGAGAGCTGGAACCGGATGTTGGGGTAGCGCTTGGTGACACCGGTCAGCATCATCATCGTCGCGGCCCGGGTCGTGTCGAAGGTGTACTCGATGAGGAAGTCGGGCAGGGGCAGGCTGGGCTTGGCGTCGTCCGCGATCGCGGCGGGGTGCACGAACACGTAGGCGTTGCGCTGGTTGAGCGCCATCATCAAGGGCTCGTAGCGCGGGTCGCCCAGGTAGACGCCCTGGTAGGCGGACAGCAGCACGATGCCGTCGGCGTGCAGGACGTCGAGGGCGTAGATCGCCTCGGCGACCGCGGCGGGGATGTCGGGCATGGGCAGAACCGCGAACGAGCCGAAGCGCGTGGGGTACTGCCGGGTGAGTCCGGCGACATACTCGTTGCAGTAGCGAGCCATGTCGTTGGCTTCCTTGCCCGGGGCCAGGAACCCGACGCCGGGGTCGGAGACCGACAGGGCCTGGGCCTGGATGCCGTAGTAGTCCATGAACTCCATCGCGGACTCGGGCGACCACTCGGGGGTGGGGTAACCGCCGACGGTGTAGTGCCCGTGCGACAGCAGCGCCGCGCGGTAATCCGGCGGCAGCACGTGCGTGTGCAGGTCGATGCGGTAGGTGCCGGTGGGCGCGGCGTACTCGGCGCGGGCGGTTCCGGCCGCGCCGACCTTGGTCGAGCTACCGAGGGGGAGAGCCGTGGCCGCGGCGACACCGAGCGTGCCTGCGACAGCTCCTCCCAGCATGCGGCGGCGGCTCACACCGGCGCGCGACGGAGTATCGGATTCGTTCACGAGAATGTCCTTTCCTTCGGTTGTTTCGGTCGCATCGCGAAGTCCCGCTCGGCGCGGTCGGAGTCCGCCCGAACGGGGATGGGCTGCGGGGTGGAGAGCGCTCGATCGAGCTGATCGAGCGAAGCGATGCGCGAATCGCTGATGAAAGTATCAGATGCGATGCGACAGGTGGCCGAACCGGTGTTCTTGCACCGAGGTCGTTCCACCGGAGGATCTGGGCAGGGAGTGCGACCGGCATCATCGGCGGAGGCGCTCACTGCTGTTATAGACCGTCATAGATGACGACATGGTCAGTCAACTGTCGCCAGAGAATTCTCAGGCGATCCGCAGTCCTCCGCCAGAGAACGCGTGGGCGAGCTCACGCGGAATGGAGCCGTACGTCAGATATGATGATTGCATCATCGCAGTGAGAGTGTGGCAATCGTGCCCGGGAACATCTCCCGGTCCGCCAGGGGGAATCCGGAGGAGAAACGTATGAAGCGTCAAGAGCTGGATCCCGTCGACAACGGCAAGGCGCCCGGTAGGAGTGTGCGGCGACGAATCGCGCGCGGCATGACTGTCGGCCTGGTCGTCGCGCTCGTGCTGGCGACGATCGGGATCGTGTCGGTCGAGCTGTATCTGCGGAACCGGATCGAGGGCTGTCTCGCGGCCGGCCTGCGCGACGACCTCGGCTCCTCGGTGGACGTGGATCTGGGTCCGCGACCCGTCGTGCTCAGCCTGATCGACCGGCAGATCCCCGAGCTGACCGTGGACGGTGACGACGCGCAGTTCGGTCCGGCGGAAGGGATGGCGGTCCATGCCACCCTGCACCAGGTCTCGACGGCGCAGGACGGGGCTTCGGCCACCGTGGGCAGCTCCGAGGCGCGCGTCGACTGGAGCGCCGAGGCGATCCAGCGCACGCTGCATGGGCTGGCCGGGGAGGTGAGTATGTCCGCGGCCGACGGCACGGTCGATGTCACCGGGGTCATCGGCGTGGTGTCGGTGCGGCTGCGCCCCTACATCGAAGACGGGGTGATCCGCGTCGAGATCGTCTCTTCTCGCGGGGTCCCGACGCAACTGGCGAACGAGATCGCCGACCTGCTCACGGAGAGCCTGCGCGACTATCCGCTCGGGCTTCGGCCGGAGTCCGTGACCGTGGCCGACGCGGGAATCCGGGTCGAACTCCGTGGTGGTGCCACCGAGCTCCCGATATCCGGCGACACGTGCTGATCTTTTCATCAGGAATAGCTTGACCTGCCAAGAGTCGGTGCTCGATGATCAGTGTGGTGGGTTGCGACGAAGTTGCCGAGCTGACGGTAGAGGAGTGGTTCCATGGCGATCACCGGTAGGAATCTCGCGAGGTGGCTGCGTCCCGGTGCTGTTGTCGCGGTGCTCACGGCACTGCTGGCGACCATGTATCTGGGGTACATCGTCGACCCGGAGAAGAACATGCACGACTTCCCGATCGGATTGGTCAACCTCGATGAGGGCGACACCGTCGGAGGTGAGCGGGTCGATATCGGCGATCAGATCGCGGCCTCGATGGTGCAGCAGATCCCCGCCGACAAGGTCGAGCTGCGTGAGATGGGCCTGCCTGCCCTGCATCGGGCCATGCTCGACGGCGAGATCTACGGGGCGATCGTCATCCCGAGTGACCTCACCAAGCGGGTGTCGATCCTTGGCGCGGCCGGTGTCGTGCCCGGCGATGTCGATTGGCCCGTCATCACCGTCGAAACGAATCCGGCGGCGGGTGCCTACGCCACGCAGATCATGCTGCGCATCACCACCCAGGCGACGGACGCGGCGAACAAGGCGGTGGGCGCGCAACTGCTCGAGCGGGTGGAGAACCAGCTCCAGCCGACCTCGGACGCACCGGCCACCGAGCTCTCCGGCGTGAGCCGCCTCGCCCTGGCCGAGCCCGTCTCGGTGGTGGTCGTGCCGTTCCGTGAGCTCCCCGACGGCGCCGGTGGGGGACTGTCGGCGTTCTTCTACACCCTGCTGTTGCTGCTGGCCGGGTTCACCGGCGCGATGATCATCCACGCGATGGTGGACTCGGCACTGGGCTTCGCGCCGACCGAATACGGGCCCTGGTACGTCCACTACCCGGCGACACCGATCTCGCGCGTGCGGACGCTGCTGCTCAAATGGGGCATTCTGGTGGTCGTCGCGCCGGTGGTGTCCGGGATCTATCTGGCGGTCGCGACGCTGCTGGGGATGTCGATCGAGCGTGCTCCGATGCTGTTCCTCTACGGGGTTCTCGCGGTCGTGGCGGTCGGCGTCACCGCGCTGTCCATCCTGGCGATCTTCGGTGCGGCCGGGATGCTCGTGAATCTCATCGTGTTCATCGTCCTCGGCCTGCCCTCCGCGGGCGGAACCGTGCCGATCGAGGCGACACCGCAGGCCATGGCGTGGCTGTCGACCTTCGAACCGATGCACCAGATCTTCATCGCGGTGCGGGCGATCCTCTACTACGACGCCCGGGCGAGTTCGGGCCTGGCACACGGCGTGGGGATGGCCCTGCTCGGCCTGCTGATCGGGCTGGTCATCGGCCTGGCCGCGACGATCTTCTACGACCGGAAGGGACTGGAACGCCGGGCTGTCCCGGCGGCCGGAAAGCAGTGAGTTCCGCGCGGACCGGCGCCGACCAGGACGTGGTGGGCGCCGGTCCCGCGATCAGAAGGCGGCCTCGTCGAGATCCATGATCGCGGAATCGATATCCGCGATCACGGCACGGTCGGCACCGAGCCGGGGCAGTACGGTGCGGAGGAAGTAGGACGCCACCGCGATCTTGCCCGCGTAGAAGTCGCGGTCCGAGCCGGCGGACGGGAGTGCGGCCGAGGCGATTTCCGCCGCCACCAGCAGTCGCCACCCGATCAGCAGATCGCCGACCGCCAGCAGGAAACGGACCGATTCGAGCCCGACCTTGTACAGCTGGCGACTGTCGTTCGTGGACGCGAGCAGGTGCTGGGTCAGGGTGGCGGTCATGGCCTGCACGTCGTCGAGCGCGGTCAGCAGGAGTGCGCGTTCGACCTTGAACTCGGGTGTGCCGGATTCCGACTGGGCCGTCGCCCGGACCTGGTCGGCGATATGGGCCAGGGCCACGCCGCGGTCGCGGGCGATCTTGCGGAAGAAGAAGTCCTGGGCCTGGATGGCGGTGGTGCCCTCGTAGAGCGAGTCGATCTTGGCGTCGCGGATGTACTGCTCGATCGGGTAGTCCTGCAGGAAGCCGGAGCCGCCGAAGGTCTGCAGCGAGTCGGTCAGGTACTGGTAGGCGCGTTCGGAGCCGACCCCCTTGACGATCGGCAGCAGCAGGTCGTTGACCCGGGCCGCCAGCTCGGCGTCCGCGCCCGAGACATGCTGGGCGACTGCGGGATCCTGGTGGGCGGCGGTGTAGAGGTACACCGAACGCAGGCCCTCGGCGTAGGCCTTCTGCATCATCAGCGAGCGCCGGACATCCGGGTGGTGGGTGATGGTCACCTTCGGTGCGGTCTTGTCGGCGATCTGCGTCAGGTCGGTGCCCTGGACACGAGTCTTGGCGTATTCCAGCGCGTTCAGGTAACCGGTCGACAGGGTCGCGATGGCCTTGGTGCCGACCATCATCCGGGCTTCCTCGATGACCTGGAACATCTGGGCGATACCGTTGTGGACGTCGCCGACGAGCCAGCCCTTGGCGGGCACGCCGTGACCACCGAAGGTGAGTTCACAGGTGGCCGAGGCCTTGAGCCCCATCTTGTGCTCGACATTGGTGACGAACACGCCGTTGCGGTCACCGAGTTCGCCGGTCTCGGAGTCGAAGTGGAACTTCGGCACCAGGAACAGGCTCAACCCCTTGGTGCCGGGGCCCGCGCCCTCGGGGCGGGCCAGGACCTGGTGGATGATGTTGTCGGACAGATCGTCGGCATCGGCCGAGGTGATGAACCGCTTGACGCCCTCGATGTGCCAGGAGCCATCCTCCTGCTCGACGGCCTTGGTGCGGCCGGCGCCGACATCGGAACCGGCGTCCGGCTCCGTCAGCACCATGGTCGCGCCCCACTTCTTCTCGACCGCGATCCTGCCCCAGCGCCGTTGTTCGTCGGTACCGATGCGCTCGACGATATCGGCCATGCCGGGCCCGGTCAGGTACATATACGCCGCGGGCTGGGCGCCCAGAAGCAGTTCGTTGATCGCCCACGCGAGCATCCGCGGTGCCGCAATGCCGCCGATGGCCTCGGACTTCGCGACGCGCCACCATTCGGCGTCCTGCCACGCCCGGACCGAGCGCTTGAACCCCTCCGGTAGTCGCACGGTGTGGGTCGATGGATCGAATTCCGGTGGATTGCGGTCGGTTTCGGCGAACGAGGCCGCCACCGGCCCCTCGGCGATCCGGGCCGCTTCGACGAGCATCGTGCGCACGGTGTCGTCGTCGAGGTCGCCGAACGCGCCGGAACGCAGCACGTCCGCCAGGCCGAAGACCTCGAGCAGATTGAACTCGAGGTCTCGGACATTGCTCTTGTAGTGGCCCACGGCCGAGTCCCTTCGACAGGCCGGTCGAGACGACCGGGAGTGAGGTGGAATGCGCGGATCGGATACGCGCCGTCGGCCATTGTGGGTGCGCGCCGAAGCGCTACGCAACCGTAAGTTGTTTCTGGCTAAGCAGGTTGAATCTGAGAGCCGCTGGTATCAGATCATGAGATCGGCATTCTCGCACTAAGTTGACCATCGCTAAGCTGAAGCGAGTCAGTCGTGGAGCGCGATCCGGTCACCGATGGCGATCAACGCACCGGCGAGATTCCGGTGGCCGAGGGCGCGCGGGTTGCGCACGGCATCGATCACGACGGTGCCGATCGCCTGGACGAGGATGCGGGCCTCCGGGAGCGGCAGTTCGGCCTGGGCCGTCTGCAACAGCCGGGCCCAGTTCAGGATGCCGTCGCGATGGATCCGGCGGTAGCGCGTGGCCTGCGGTTCCGGCAGATGTCCGACCTCGCTGACGGTGGTACCGAGCAGGTCCGGCTGCTGGAGCGCGAATCCCACGAACGATTCCATCAGCAGATGGATCGCCTCGCGGGCGTCGCGGCCCTCGGCCAGCGCGCGGGAGGTGTACAGCCCGATCCACTGCTCGTTGCGCACGATGATCTCGTTGAGCAGGTCGGCCTTGCTCGCGAAGTGGTGATACAGCGCGGGTCCGCTCACGCCGACGGCGGCGCCGATGTCTTCGATGCCGACCGCGGCATAGCCACGCGTGTTGAACAGCCGCGCCGCCGCGCCGATGAGGCGCTCGGGCCGGGCGATTCGTTCGAACTCGGGGGACGGCGGTGGCGCCGCCGGACGCGATGTGCGGGGCGAGGTCCCGCCCGGAGGCAATTCGGTGGCGAGGAGCCGCACGATCGCGGCGTCGAGCACCGAGGTGAAGGTCGTCGACGGCAGCTGCTGGCGGTGATACGACGGGCTGACCGCCACCGAGAGAACGCACCAGCTCAGCAACTCGACGTCGTGGTCGGACAGCTCCGGGCGTCGCGCGCGCACCGCCCGGCGCAGGTAGCCGGTCAATCGAACCGCCCGGATCAACACCGACGAGCGGTGCGTGGCGGTGAGGTTGCGGAACTCGAGCTGCCACAGCCTCGGCAGCCCGCGCAGCTCGAGCGCGATGACGACGAGTTCCTCGAAGACCCGATGCCCGCTCGCGTCCTGAACCGCGGCGGCCGCCAGCCGGGACACCGTCGCGTCCATGCCGGACATCAGGCAGTGGCCGAGCAACTCCTGCTTGTTGCGGAAATGGCGGTACAACGCCGCCGAGGAGATCCCGACGGCGGTGGCGATCTCGGCCATGGACGTGCCGTGGTAGCCCGCGTGCGCGAAGGCGTCGGCGGCCGCGCTGAGGATGGTGGCGCGGCGGTCGCGTGGACGTCGGCGAATCGCGGGGTCGCCCGGGGTGCTGGTGCTCATCGTCTCCCAGTCTGGCGTACCGGAGGCTGTGCCGTCGGGGGTGGCCACCGCACGGCCTGGTCGTGCGATGGCGTGCGCGACCGGCCCCAGTGGGTGAACTCACAGCCGTACGAATGCGTCGATCAAATATGATCAAATTATCAATGTTGCGATCATTGATACGAGTTCTGTGCGGTGTTCGTTTCACAGCGCGGCGACAAGCGCGGGAAGTGAGAAGTAGTGACTGACAGTGGTGTTCAGCCGCTTCACGATGAGTCGTTCGATGACGCGCCGCAGGGTGGGAAGGGGGTCGAATCCGCGCGGGCACCGGTTGCCGTGCGGATTCTGCTCGGGGCGTTCCGGTGGTATCACCGCCACGAAGTAGGGGGCGTGCTCGACCCGGCGCCGGGGCCGTCGCTGTTCGTGGCCAACCACGGCTTCGGCGGTGTCTTCGATCTGAGTGTATTGGCCGCACGATCGGCCTATGTCCGCATCGGGGATCGGCGACGGGCGGTCGTCCTGACGCATCACATGGCCTGGGTGATAGGGCTCGGCCCGTTGCTCGCCAAGATGGGGGCCGAGCCCGCGACCGGTGAGAACGCCCGGGCGGCCCTCGCGCGTGGCGAGCATGTCCTCGTGTTTCCCGGGGGTGATGTCGACGCGTTCAAGTCGTGGGGTGAGCGCAACCGGATCATCTTCGACGGGCGGACCGGCTTCGCGAGGCTGGCGATCCAGGCGGGAGTACCGATCGTTCCGGTGGTCACCTCGGGGGCGGGGGAGTCGCTGATCTGCCTGTCCGACGGTCGTGTGCTGGCGCGCTGGCTTCGCCTCGACAAGGCGCTGCGGCTCAAGCGGCTGCCGATCACGCTGTCGTTGCCGTGGGGGCTCACCGTCGGAATCGCGGGGTTGTTCCCCTACATCCCGCTGCCGACCAAGGTCCGGACCACGGTGCTGCCCGCGATGCGGCCGGAGGGTGGGGAGTCGCCGGGGGAGTTCGCCGACCGGGTGCGTCGGGTGATGCAGGACGAGATGGATCGCCAGACCGCGAGCCGTGTCCCGCTGCTCGGGTGAGAACTGGTCAAACCACCAATTCTGAGTATTTCATCAGAACCACTTGACGTGGAATCAATCGAAGGTGATGATATTATCAACTTCACTGGGAGGTACATCGTGACAAGCATCGACAAGGGAGTCGACACCGGGCGCACGGTCCAGGTCGGCAACCGTGAGATCTACTTCACCGAGTTCGGGTCCGGCCCCGCGGTCGTGCTGCTGCACGGCGGCGGCCCCGGCGCGACCGGGCTGTCGAACTACTCGCGCAATATCGAGGCGCTGGCGGAGCACTTCCGGGTGCTCGTGCTCGACATGCCGGGCTACGGACGGTCGTCGAAGTACGTCGACCAGTCCGATCCCTTCGGCTACCTGGCGCGTGTGCTCGGCGAGTTCCTCGACACCTTGCAGATCGACTCGGCGCACCTGATCGGCAACTCCTACGGCGGGGCGGCGGCGCTGCGGCTGGCGATGGACCGCCCCGACAAGGTCGGCCGCCTGGTCCTGATGGGTCCCGGCGGCGTCGGTTCCACGCGCGCCCTGCCGACCGAGGGTCTGCAGGAGCTCCTCAACTACTACCGCGGCAGTGGTCCCAGCCGCGAGAAGATCATCCGTTTCATCCGTGAGTTCCTGGTCTACGACGGTGCGACGGTGCCGGACGAAGTGATCGAGGAGCGCTACCGGGCCAGCATCGACCCCGAGGTCGTGGCCAACCCGCCGCTGCGCCGGCCCTCGGGCCTGTTCGCCCTGCGCACGCTCTGGCGGATGGACTTCACCCGGGATTCGCGCCTGAGCGAGGTGGCACACCCCACGCTGGTGGTGTGGGGTGAGGACGACAAGGTCAACCGGCCGTCCGGGGGCCGGATGCTCGCCGAGACCATGCCCAACTGCGACCTCTACCTGGTCGCGCGCACCGGGCACTGGGCGCAGTGGGAGCGGGCCGACCTGTTCAACACCCTCGCGATCGCGTACCTGAAGGCCGAGCGATGAGCGGCCTCGCACCCGGCGACGGGTCGGTCTTCGGGGCGGTGCACCTGGGCTACATCGTCGTGGAGTCGGCGCGGCTGGGCGAGTGGCGCCGCTTCGGCGCCGACGCGATCGGTATGCACGTCGACGATGTCGACCACTCCACGCTGCGGTTCCGCCTCGACGAGCACGCGTGCCGTTTCCTGGTGGAGCAGGGCCCGCAGGAGGATGTGACGGCCGTCGGCTGGCAGGTCGACGATCACGAGACCTTCGACCGGATCATCGCGCGGGTGTCCGATCGCGGCGTGCCGATCTCCGAAGGCAGTGCGGAGGACGCGGCCCGCCGCGGTGTGGAGCGGCTGTGGCGGTTCGCCGGCCCCAAGGGGATCCGGCAGGAGATCTTCACCGTCCCGGTGACCACGCCCGAGCCGCTGCGCATGCTCAGCTCCGGGTGGGTGACCGGCGAAGCAGGCATGGGACACGTCGCGATCGTGTCGAGGGAACCGGAATCACTGCGCGGCTACTACGAGACGGTCTTCGACTCCCGGCTCAGCGACTACATCGACGAGAACGTCTCCGGTCTCAAGCTCAAGATCCGGTTCCTGCGGGTCAACGAACGGCACCACTCGATCGCGATCGCCAACATCCGCGGTGTGAAGATCGACCCGATCCGAACCCGGGTGCAGCACATCAACATTCAGTCCGGCTCGCTCGACGACGTGCTGGCCGCCTACGGGCGGGTCACCGATCTCGGCTTCCGGATGGCCTGGTCGGTCGGCCAGCACACCAATGATCGGGAGCTGTCCTTCTACTGCGTCACCCCGTCCGGATTCGAACTCGAGGTCGGCTGGAATCCGATCGTGTTCGGCCCGGAACGCGAATCGACGTGGGACCCGACCACCTACCAGGGCATCAGCATCTGGGGTCACACGCCGGTCGGCGAGACCGTGCTGGACAAGTTCACGCAGTTCCGGCAGGTCGTGCGGACCCTGCGGACCCCCGAGATCACAGTTCCCCAACTCAGCGGAGGCATTGCGCGATGACATCGTTCGACTACGACGTGGTAGTCGTCGGGCTGGGGCCCACCGGGCTGACCCTGGCGAACCTGCTCGGCCGGCGCGGCGTGCGGGTCCTGGTGCTCGAGCGCGAGCCGGAGTTCTACGGCTTGGCGCGGGCGGTGTACACCGACGACGAAGGCATGCGGATCTTCCAGACCGCCGGTGTCGCCGACGAGGCCTCGGCGCAGATGAACCTCGACTGCACCGTGCAGTGGGTGCGCCGCGACGGCTCGGTGCTCGCCCAGTTCAACCAGGTCTCGCGCCCGCTGGGCTGGCCGGTGGCCAACTTCCTGTACCAGCCCTACCTGGAGAACACCCTCGAGAACGCCCTCGAGCGCTACCCGCACGTGACGGTTCGCCGCGGCCGGGAGGTCCTCGGTTTCGACCAGGACGCCGACGGCGTGCTCGTGCGGCATGCCGAATGCCACGGCACCGGGTACGGCAAACACGCCGCCGACACTGATGCGGCCACTTCGGAAGAGGTACGGGCGAAGTTCCTCGTCGGCTGCGACGGCGGCCGCAGCGTGGTCCGCACGCAACTGGGCATCGACATGACCGGTACGAGCTACCCGGAACGCTGGCTCGTGGTCGATCTGATCGCCGAGGACGGTGTCGACGCGTTCCGGCATCTGCCGTACTTCAACTTCGTCTGTGATCCCGAGATGCCGACGGTGTCGTGTCCGCAACCCGGTGGGCACCACCGATTCGAGTTCATGCTCACCGACGAGCAGACCAAAGAGGAGATGGAGGACCCCGAGCAGGTCCGCGGTCTCATCGCCCACTACGTCGATCCCGACGAAGTGCGGGTCCTGCGCAAACTGGTCTACACCTTCAACGCCGTGGTCGCCGATCAGTGGCGTGAAGGGCGCGTCCTGCTCGCCGGCGACGCCGCGCACATGACGCCCCAGTTCATCGGCCAGGGCATGAACGCCGGTGTCCGCGACGCCGACAACCTGTCCTGGAAGCTCGGTGCCATCATCCAGCACGGTGCCGGCCTGCATCTCCTCGACACCTACGAGACCGAGCGGCGGCCCCACGCCAAGGCGATGATCGATCTGTCGGTGCTGAACAAGAGCCTCGTCTCGGTCAACAACAGGCTCGCCGCCGGCGCCCGCGATGTCGCCCTGGCCACCGCGCTGAAGGTCCCCGGACTCAACACCTGGATCCGGGAGGCCAAGATGAAGCCGTCCCCGCGGTTCAAGCGCGGTGCCTACTTCGGGCTTCCGCGCAAGTTGACACGTGGCGTCGAGGGCACGCTGGCCCCCCAGCCGGAGATCCGCACCTTCGACGGCCGCCACCAGCGCCTCGACGAAGCGCTCGGCCTCGGCTTCGCCGTCGTCGGCTACGGTGTCGATCCGCGTGAGGGACTCAGTGTCGCCCAGCGCAATGCCTTGCAGATTCTCGGCACACAGTTCGTGACCGTGTACGCGACCGGCGGCCGTCCGCAGGGCGAGCCGGGCGACGCCCGGGTCGCCGCCACCGACTACGCCGACGTCGAGGACTACACCGGGGACCTGGCCCGGTGGTTCGCCAAAGCCGGTGTCGCCCAAGGCGGCACGGTCCTGCTGCGCCCGGACCGATACGTGTTCGGGATCAGCGCGAAATCCGACGCGAGCGAGCTGGTCACCGCACTGCTGGTCCGTCTCGCCGTCACCCCCGCGATGCTGACCGCGAACCACAATCCCCTGCGCGTCGTGGCGTCCGCAGCGCCGAGCCCCCTGGAGGAAGCCCGATGACCACGACCACCAGCGAACTGCCCGCCGTCCTGGCCGCTGCCGAACGACTGGCGACCGCGACGCGGCTGGGCGTGCCCGTGGCCGCGGTGCGCGACCTGATCGGCGCCGACGACGTGGACCTGGCCTACGCGGTGCAGAGCCGGGGTACTCGCCGACGGATCGACGAGGGCGCCCGCGTCGTCGGGCACAAGATCGGCCTGACCTCCACGGCGGTGCAACGGCAGCTCGGAGTCGACCAGCCCGACTTCGGCGTGCTCTTCCACGACATGGACGCGGGCACGACGCCGACGGCGCAGCGACCCCGGCTGTTGCAGCCCAAGATCGAGGCCGAGCTGGCCTTCGTCCTCGGCGCCGACCTGACCGGTGACGACCTCGATCCCATCTCGGTGCGCGGCGCCATCGACTACGCCGCACCCGCACTCGAGATCGTGGACAGCCGGATCGCCGGCTGGGACATCACCTTCGGTGACACCGTGGCCGACAACGCCTCGAGCGGCTGGTTCGTGCTGGGTGACCAGCGGCTCTCGCTCGATGACTTCGAGCCGCGTGAGATCACGATGGCCATGCGCATCGATGGCGAGATCGTCTCGCGCGGCAAAGGCGCGGACTGCCTCGGCGACCCCCTGCTGGCGCTGGCCTGGCTCGCCCGCACAGCCCAGGCCCTGGGAGACCCGCTGCGCGCGGGCGAGATCGTGCTCTCCGGCGCGCTCGGTCCGATGGCGCCACTGGTGCCCGGCGCGCGGGTCCACGCCGAACTGACACAGCGATCGGGGCCGCTCGGCACCGTCGACTTCACCCTGGAGGAACAGCGATGAGCCGCACCAAAGTCGCCGTCATCGGCTCGGGCAATATCGGCACCGACCTGATGATCAAGGTCTTGCGCCTGTCCGACACACTCGAGATGGCCGCCATGGTCGGCATCGACCCGAACTCCGACGGGCTCGCCCGCGCCGGACGCCTGGGCGTGCAGACCACCTCCGACGGTGTCGAGGGCCTGATCGGGCTCCCGGATTTCGAGGACATCGAGATCGTCTTCGACGCCACCTCGGCGGGCGCGCACAAGGCCAACGCCGCCGCCCTCGCCCCCCACGGCAAACGCCTGATCGATCTGACGCCCGCCGCGATCGGCCCGTTCGTCGTTCCGGCGGTGAACCTCGACGAGCACGTGGACGCCGACAACGTCAACATGGTCACCTGCGGTGGTCAGGCGACCATTCCGGTGGTCGCGGCCATCGCCCGGGTCACCGCGGTGCCCTACGCCGAGATCGTCGCCTCGATCGCGTCGAAGTCCGCCGGGCCCGGCACCCGAGCCAATATCGACGAGTTCACCGAGACTACCTCGACCGCGATCGCCGCGGTGGGCGGCGCCCAGCGGGGACGCGCGATCATCGTGCTCAACCCCGCGGAACCGCCGCTGATCATGCGCGACACCGTGTTCGCGCTCATCGACACCGCCGACCCCGAGGTCCACGCGCGGATCAAGGAGTCGATCCTGGCCATGGTGGCCGACGTCGCCGCGTACGTACCGGGCTACCGGTTGAAGCAGGGTGTGCAGATCACGCCCGTCGAAGCCGGAGCTCCGCTGCGCACCCTCGTCGGCGACACTCCGGTCACCCACCAGGTCAGCGTCTTCCTCGAGGTCGAGGGTGCCGCCCACTACCTGCCCGCCTATGCCGGCAATCTCGACATCATGACCTCGGCCGCCCTGCGCGTCGCTGAGCGGATCGCGGCATCCACGAAGGAGAGTGTCCGATGAGCGCCGAAATCTTCCTGCAGGACGTCACCCTGCGCGACGGTATGCACGCACTGCGGCACCGCATCGATCCCGCCGGGGTCGCCCGGATCGCCGCCGCGCTCGATGCGGCGGGCGTGGACGCGATCGAGGTCGCCCACGGTGACGGGCTGCACGGCGGCAGCCTCAACTACGGGCCGGGCAGCCACACCGACTGGGAATGGCTCGAAGCCGCCGCCGGCGCGGTGCAGTTCGCCCGGCTGACGACCCTGCTGTTGCCCGGCATCGGCACCATCGAGGACCTGCGTCGCGCGTTCGATCTCGGCGTGCGCTCGGTGCGGGTCGCCACCCACTGCACCGAGGCCGACATCTCCGCCCAGCACATCGCCTACGCGCGCGAACTCGGCATGGACGTGTCCGGCTTCCTGATGATGAGCCACATGAACAGCCCGGAGGGTTTGGCCGAGCAGGCGAAACTCATGGAAACCTATGGCGCGCACTGCGTCTACGTCACCGACTCCGGCGGGCGGCTCACCATGAACGGTGTCCGCGACCGCGTCCGCGCCTACCGGAATGTGCTCGAACCCGGCACCGAGATCGGCATCCACGCCCACCAGAACCTCTCGCTGTCGGTGGCGAACAGTGTCGTCGCGGTGGAGGAGGGCGTGACCCGAGTCGACGCGTCCCTGGCAGGACTCGGCGCCGGCGCGGGCAACACTCCGCTCGAAGCGTTCGTCGCGGTCGCCGACCTCACCGGCTGGGAACACGGTGCGAACCTGGACCAGCTGACCGACGCGGCCGACGACCTGGTGCGTCCGCTGATGGATCGGCCCGTCCAGGTCGACCGCGAGACGCTGACGCTCGGCTACGCCGGCGTCTACTCGAGCTTCCTGCGCCACGCGGAGAACGCCTCGGCCACCTACGGCGTGGACGTGCGCACGCTGCTCACCGTCGCCGGTCGGCGCGGGCTCGTCGGTGGACAGGAAGACATGATCGCCGATATCGCGCTCGACCTGGTCAGCGATCACTGAGACTTCCGGCCCGCGCGGACCGGAAGGTGACGCGGTCCCGGCCTTTGTCACAGGAGGCCGGGACCGCCGTCCCCACGAATCGGAAGACAGGTGTGCCATGACCGCCGCCGGTGTCAGGCGGTACGGCGGCCAGACCGTCGCGCAACGCAAGGCGCGACGACGGCGTCAGTTCCTGGAAGCGGCCACCCGCATCTGCGCGGAGCGCGGCAGTTTCGGCTGCTCGCTCAGCGATATCTGTGAGTCGGCATCGCTGTCGAAGCGGCAGTTCTACGAGGAATTCCACACGCTCGACGAGGCGCTCGTCGCGGCCTATGCCCGCATCCAGGACGGGGCGGCGGTCGCGGTGGCACGCGCGCTCGCGGACCTGACCGGACCCGTCGAACCGGTCGTGGCAGTGCGCGCGGCCCTGATCGCCTATTTCGCCGCGATCGAGAGTGAGCCGTACGGCGCCGGGTTCGCCCTGCTCGAGGTGAGCGGTGTCGGTGAACTCGCACAGCAGCAGTGCCGGGCGCACGCCCACCGCTGGGCGGGCCACATCCAGAGCTTCCTGGCGGCGAGAGGTTCACGTCCGGCCGACGACACCGTCGGGCTGCTGACCGCGATGGTCAACGCCGTCGCGCGCGAGGACCTCTCGTGCGTCCCCGAACTGCCGCCGTCGAGCCTGGTCGAGCTGCTGACGAACATGGCGATGCTGGTGATTACACGAGAGGCTTCGGCAGATCACGAGGCAGCGGATTCGTAGCCAGCCTCTCGGCGGCTTCCTTGGACATCCCGAACATGCGCAGCACTCGGCTGGTCACCTGATCGGTCAGCTCCCCGGCATCGGCGCCGGGCATGCGATCCAGGAGCTGGAGCAGCCCGAGCAGCGCCCCACCGGCGGCCATCACGGCCATCTCGATATCCATCGGGTCGAACCTGCCCGCCTGCTGCGCGGCCGCGATGTCGCGGCGCGCGCGGGGAGCCAGGCCCTCGTCGCGGACGAGGATCGACGTGCCCGAGTGCAGGAGCACGCGGACGCCTTCGGGAAAGTCGCGCTGCATGCGGCCCGTCATCCGGAAACTCACCGCGAACACCTCCGCCGGGTCCTCGTAGGCCGCGACCACGCCGTCGCGCAGCACGCCGTAGGTGTTCAGCACCGCGCGCACGGCTTCCTCGAACAGCTCGTCCTTCGAGGAGAAATGGTTGTAGAACGACCCGAATCCGACATCGGCGGCATCGGTGATCTCCTGGATGCTGACCGCGGTCCGCCCCTCGGCCAGCAGTGCGGTCGCCGCGGCCAGCAGCGCGTTGCGCGTGCGTGCCCGTCGCCGGTCCACCCGATTCCGTGTACTGGGTTCGGCTGTCATCGGTTCATCCTCCCGGCCTACGCTCGTGGACCGATCGCCCGCGCGATGCCCCGGAAGGCCTGGCGCCGAATCGTGCTCCGAACCCGGTCCAGCGCCGGTGTCGCCGAGGTGACGGCGGGGGCGGCCCCGAAACGGGGGAACAGGGCGAGTGCGTTGACGCGCTCGACGGCACGCCGCTGTGCGTCGTCGAGGCCCGCGTAGGCGTCGAGGCCGCCGCCGAAGTAGAGCACCGCCGGATCGGGGGCGAACGGCCAGTCGCTGCCGTAGAGGACATGGCCCGGCCGGGCGAACGAGAGCAGGCTCGGCAGCGCCGACGCGCTCGAGGACAGCGCGGTGTCGAAGTAGAACCCGGCGAACTCGTCGATCAGGTCGGCCGGGCTCACTCCGGTTTCGCTGAAGATGGTGAGCGCCAGCCGGTGGGCCGCGTAGGGAACGAAGCCGCCACCGTGCGACAGGATGAACTTGATGTTCGGGTACCGACGCCGAATCCCGTTGTGCACCAACAGGTAGGCGGCCCGGGTCGTGTCGAGGAGGAAGTCCGCGGCGAAGGGCGGGATTCCGGGCACCGACTCGCCGGGCAGGTCCGCCGGGTGCACCAGAACGACCGCGCGGCGGTCGTCGAGCGCGCGGAAAAGTTCGTCCTGGCCCTCGGCGCCGAGATAGACCCCGGCGGAGTTCCCGAGCAGCACCACTCCGTCGGCGCCGAGAGTGTCGAGGGCTCGTTCGGCTTCGAGCCGGGACGCTCGCACGTCGGGCATGGGCAAGGTGGCCATGAATCCGAGCTGCCCCGGGTGGGCGGCCGAGATCTCGGCGGAGTAGTCGTTGAGGGTCTGGGCTAGCGCCGTGGCCTCGGCGGGATCGGTCAGGAAGGTGGTTCCGGGTGTCGACGCCGACAGGATCGCCGAGCCGATCCCGGCGGTCGTCATCAGGCTCAGAGCCGACTCCGGCGACCAGTCCGGCAGTTCCCGGCCGCCCGGGGCGGTGATGCCGTGGCGGCGCAGCGCGTCGCGATAGACCGGCGGGATCATGTGCTGATGCACGTCGATACGGTCCCTGTTCATCGGGTCCTTCCGTTCATGATGGCCACGGTGAGCGACTACACCACCGGCATGTATGTGATGATAGTATCAGTATCGACGGCACACTATCTATAGTGATGAAAATGTCAGAAGCCTGACGCCGGCTACTTCGTCAGCCCCAGCAGGGCCGCCGTGAGTCCGTAGTCGGGACCGAAGTCCTGCATGTTGCCGGTGCGGCAGCCGTCCGCGCGCATCTGGATCCGCTCGCAGAAGACGCTGATGATCTCGCCCGACAGCGCCGGCGCGACGAGCAGGTGCGTGCGGAAGTAGCGGCCGTCCTTGTCCATGGTTCCATCGAGGTTCTGCATCAGCAGTGGGATCAGGTCGACCAGTTCGATCATCGCGCCGGAGTTGGCGCGCAACTGGTTGCTGACATTGGTCAGCCCGGTCAGCGAGGCCGACAGCTCGTCGGCGTGGTCGGAGAAGGTGACCGAGGTGTTGGCCAGGAACGCGTTGAGCTGATCCAGGGTGGCCTGCAAACCGGGTGCCTGCTCGGCCAGCAGCCCCGACATCGCGGTCATCCGGTCGCTGAAATCACGCACGGACTGATCGTTGTCGGCCAGCATCGTCGTCAGCTCGTTGAGCTTGATGATGATGTTGGAGATGGCGTCCTTGTTGTCGATACCCACCTTGAGCGCACCGGAGAGCGCGTCGAGGGTCTCGCGGATCTTCTGGCCGTTGCCGTTGAGCACCGGGTAGAGCACCCGGCCCGAGAGCGGGCCGAGTCCTTCCTGGCCCTCTTCGGGCTTGAGGGCCGCGGAGAACTGGTCGATGGTCTTGATCATCGTGTCCAGCTCGACCGGGGTCCTGGTGCGTGCCTTGGG
>NZ_JBSGDP010000088.1:0-18999 GCF_053602435.1 Nocardia sp. NPDC004415 | reverse complement strand
GCCGCTCCCTCGTCGCCGCCAGGGGATTCGCGTGTTCGGTCCCCAGCCGGGTCGGCGCTATCGAGCCGGACCAACCACCAGGGTCATCCGGAAAACGGTTGGCTCAACGGGAATGTGGCTGCCTACGATGGCCGGATGGGGGCGCCATATTCCAGTCATCATCTCTGTCTGTCGTGCCGGGTCGCGGTCAAGATCCGGCCCAGCGAGCACGGCAGGCGGTGTCCACGCTGCCGGGCGCCGATGATCGACGCGGGACGCTGCCTCGCTGTACCACCTAAACGCGATCGGGACGCGTGGCGGGCGCTCACCGCCGTTCTCGACGCGGGCCTGCGTTTCCACTCCACCTGTTGCCAGGGCTGCGGGCCCGGGTTCCGGCCGCGTTCGGCCGCTGATGTGCGGCGACGGCGGATTCTGGCCTGGCGCAACGCGATCCCGCTGCGCCAGGCATTGACCGACCTCGATCTCTAGGTGGCCGGGGTGAGGATGGCCAGGACCTGGTCGGAGAGGAAGAAAGGCTCGAGGCGTTCGCGGATGAGGCCGGCCAGGACGCCGTTGCGCTTGGCGGCTTCGATGACGGCGGGGCCGTAGCGCAGGATCTCGGTGCTGATGTCCTCGGCGGTGAGGCCGAGTTCGGGGAGCATGGCCGAGAGGGTGTGGCCGCTGTACTTCTGGTAGAAGACCTCGACGCATTCGCGCACCAGCAGGCCGAAGTATTCCTTCTCGCGGGTGGTCACGGCGATCTCGTAGCAGATCTGGACCAGCTCGTTGAGATCCTTCTGGGTGAGGTATTCGCGCAGGCCCGCGACCGGCTCGTCGGCGTGCAGATCCCAGAATTCCATGGCCGCCGAATGCACGGGGGCGTCGCGCAGCATGTCGCGGATGGCGTTGTTGGTGCGCTTGAGCGCGAACAGGGCGCCCTTGCCCGCGAGGTCACCGACGAAGGTGCTGTCGGCGACCTTCTTGGCCCTGTTGGCCGCCGACTGGCCCAGCGACATCAGCGAGGAGACACCCGGGATCTTCTCGGCGCGTTCACGATTGGCCTGCATGAAGTCGCCGATCAGCTTGTCGACGAAACGGGAGGCCACGGTGGCGACCAGCGGGCTCTCGGTGAGCCGGTCCAGAATCCGCTCCTGGGCCTGATGCATGCCGAAGATCTTCTCCAGCAGCGCCTCCACCGGCTCACGGTCGACGACATCGCCGAGGGTGTACTCGGTGTTGGCGGCGATGTGGTCGTAGATGGCGTCGGAGAAGATGCCGACGGTGTCGGCGATGACCGGGCTGCCACCGATGCGGTCGAAAACGGTCGCGACCGTCTCCTCGCCCTGCTCGAGGGAGACCACGTCACCGAAGACGATGGTGTCGCCGACGGCCAGCACCGCGGCCACATCGCGGGCGATCACCTCGGCGAACCGGTCGCCGGTGACCTCGCCGAGCAGGAAGTCCACCTGCGCGTCGAGCAGTTGTTCGGCGATCTGGCGCGCCTGTGTCATGGTCGGGTCCACCCATCACGGTCGTTGCTCGGACGGGAGACCTCTCGGCTACTGGTCGCCGGCGCCGGAATCGTCGCGATGCATCGATTTCCGGATCTGTGCCAGGCGCTCACGCGCGGCTTTCTCCCGCGTCTCCCACTGTTCGTCGGCGCTGCGACCCGCCGGGGTCTGCCGATCGAGCTCACCCATCCCCTGCGCGGTGCCGTAACGCTGCTCGACCTTATCCCGAACCGCGTCGAATGTCGGCACGCCGGAGGGCGAATACGCGCCGGTGACGGTGGGTGCGGCGGCGCCCGGCACGCCATGCGGTACCGGCGGTACCGGCATGGTGCCCCCGACCTGCTCCGATGCGACGGGCACCACATCCGCCTCGACGACGACCGTGTCGAGGTTCACAGGCGTGCCGGTCTCGGCATGACCGGTTTCCACCTGGGCCAGCGCGGCGGCGACCTCGACCAGCCCCGGCCTGCCCGCGACCGCGGCGCGCAGGACCGTCACCAGGTCGGCGTCGGGCAGCGCCGCCAGGCGGCCGAGGATCTCGCTGGTTTCGCTCATACCGCCAGGCTACGCAGCACCGCTCAGCTGTCGAGGAATTCCGACCATTCGGCGATGAGCTTCGGCCAGCGCGCGCCCAAGGTGTCGATGACGTCGTTGTGGCCCGCGCCGGGCACCACGATGAGCTGCTTGGGTTCGGCGGCGGCCGCGTAGAGGCGTTCGGCGTGGCGCAGCGGGAGCAGTTCGTCGCGGTCGCCGTGCATCATCAGGATCGGCACCCGCAGGGTCGCGATCCGGCGCAGGCTCGGGTAGGCGTCCGGGATGAGCGGCGCGGGCAGGAACGGGTAGACCGAGCGGGCCGCGTCACGCATGCCGCTGAAGGTCGACATGAGGATCATGCCCGCGGGCAGGTGCTCGGTGGCCAGTTCCAGCAGCACGCCGCCGCCGAGGGATTTGCCCAGGTAGAGGACGCGTTCGGGGTCGACGCCCGGCTGCTCGAGCAGGGCGGTGCGGGCGGCGCGCGCGTCGAGATAGGTGCCCTGCTCCCCCGGTGTGCCGGTGCTGTGGCCGAATCCGCGGTAGTCGAAGGCCAGCACGTCGAAGCCGGCGGCGACCAGCAGGGCGATGATGGCGACGCGGTCGCCGATGGTGCCCGCGTTGCCGTGCGCGTAGAGGATGTGCCCGCGCGGACGCTCGGCGGGCACGAACCAGCCGTGCACGTCGATGCCGTCAGCGGTGCGCATGCTCAGATCCCGGTACTTCAGGCCGAGTGCGGCCGGGGTCTGCGCGACGTGCTTGACCGGGTGGTAGACCAGCGCATTCAGCACCCGGGTCGCGGGATGGCGGATCATTTTCCGCGGCCCGCCTGGAAACCGAAGTCCCAGTGGTAGAGCCGGGCGATCTCCATCACGCCACCGCCCGGCTGACCGGCGGGCGGCCGGATGAACGCGCCCTCGCGGCGCACCACGAGCTCCCCGTTCACATTCTCGAGCACCGCCAGCACCGCGTCGCGCGAATTGTCGGTGCACCCGTCGAGAGTCATCTCGATCGGCGCCGAACCCACCGGGTGCAGGGTGACCGTGGCGTGTACACCGCGGAAATCGCTGGCGCCGTCGTAGATCGAGGCGAAGACCAGGATGCGGCGGAAGAACTGGGTGCAGTCGAGATTGATCGACAGGTTCTCGCCGGTGATGCTCGCGCCGGTGCGGTCGTCCTGGTCCAGGTGGATGAACGGCGGTTCGTACAGCGCGCCGAAGCGGCGGTCCAGCGCGCGCACCGAGCCGATCGCGCCGTTGACCAGCTCGTAGAAGCAGCACAGGTCGAGGTCGATGTTCTTACCGCGCAGCTTGCCGAACAGGCGGCCGGTGGCGGCCATCGAGGTCCAGTTCAGGTTCACCCGCATGACACCACCGGTGGCACCGTGTTTCGTCAGGGAGACCGACGGGGCTTCCTTGGTGAGCGAGACCTTGCCGAGGTTGACGGGGGCGCCTTGCGGCTGGCCGGAAGCAGGCTGGTCGGCGGCGTAGGGCTGAGGCTGCCCGGACTGGCCGGCGGGAGGATGCGTCGCAGCGGGAACGTGTGGTTGGCCAGGGTACGGAGCGGGCTGACCGGGGTGCGGTGCGGCGACAGGCGACTGGCCGGGGTATGGGGGCGCAGCGGACGGCTGGCCCGGGGCGACCGGGTAGCCGGGGTGCGGAGCGGGCGGCTGGCCGGGGTGCGGGTGACCGGTAGCGGGAAACGGCGGCGCGGGTGCGGGGTGCGCGGCCGGGACGTGCGGTGGAGTCGGGGCGGGGAACGGCGTCTGACCCACCGGCGGCGCGTACTGCTGGGTGGGTGCGGACGGGGTGGGTTCGTCGTCGACGGAGATGCCGAAATCGGTGGCGAGACCGGCCAATCCGGAGTCGTAGCCCTGACCGACCGCACGGAACTTCCACGCGCCCTGCCTGCGGTACAGCTCGCCGAGCACGAAGGCCGTCTCGGTGGTGGCGCCGGTGCTGTCGAAGCGCGCGAGTTCGGCGCCGGTCGCCGCGTCGAGCACCCGGATGTAGAGGCCGTGGAACTGCCCGAAGGTGCCACCATCGGCGGAGGCGGCCAGCACGATCGTCTCGATCTGCGCCTCCACCTGCGCCAGATTCACCGACAGCGCGTCGACGACCGTGACCCCCTGCTGCTTGCCCTCGTGCCGCACCGCCCCGGACGGATGCACCGCCTGGTTGTAGAACACGAAGTCGTCGTCGGAACGCACCTTGGCCCCGGCGAGCAACAGCGCCGACGCGTCCGCGTCCGGCACCCCCACCCCCGACTGCCAACCCAACTCGACCCGGACCGAGGCAGCAGGCACCGCCACATTGGCGCCTTTCATCATCGACACGCCGTCCAACCTATCCCGCCCCGCCCCGTCGCGGGCCACGGGTGTCGGACCGCTTGGCTACCGTCTCCCGCAGCGAGACGAAAGCGGGGACAGCGGAATGGGATTCACGTCGAATTGGATGCTCGTGCGCGGGCGCGAGCCGGAGCGGATCTGGGCGGGACTCGGCGTGCGACCGAGCGGGGACCGGACGGATCATCCGGAAGGGTGGCTGGTCGGCACCTGCCGGGCCGACGGGGCCTATCTGCTGGTCGAGGACAACGCGGAAGAGCTCGTCGAGGACACCTGGGATCTCGCGGAGCTGTCCGCGGGCGGCGAGGTGATCGCCGTCGGTGAGGTCGACGGTTCCGGCGGTGCCGAGCTGGTGCTGTGGCGCGACGGCCACAAGCTGTGGGGTCTCGCCGCGGACTGCGACGAGCTCGAGGTCTGGGGTGAGGTACCCGCCGAGGTCCTCGCGGCCGTCGAGCGCCACCGGCGGCCCGATCCGGAAGACCAGGACGACCCGGTGGACTACTTCTCCGGGGTTCTCGGCCTCGCCACCGACCTCACCGGATACCAGTGCGGCAGCGGCGTCGTCGGGATCGACGCGGAGCCGTTCGACATCCTCGAGACCGCGGGAGACGCCGACGTGCTGGCCGGATTCCCGGCGGCGCTGGCGGATGCGCTGGCAGACAAGGGTTTCCGGCCGTCACCGTCGCTGGACGGATGGCGGACGTGGTTCACCGCCGATACCCCGATTCCCGGCCTCAGCGCAGGGCTCGCCCTGTCGATCGACCGCGCGGGACTCGGCGGTATCCGGGTCGGAGGCACGGTGAGTGTCCTGTCGACGGCCGCCGCCGAAGTGCTCTCGGCACTGCCGGAGCACGCGAATCGCCAGGGCAAGCGCTGGTTCCCCGAGTTCGGCGAGATCGACGAGTGCGCCTTCGATCCCGACAGCGACCCCGCCTATCGCGACACCGTGACCATGGGGTGCGCCGAGGACATCGACTACGGTGTGCGCTGGGTCCTGCGCTACCTGGACGGCCCGATGGCCACGTGGTTCGCCGGGTACACGACCCTCGCCGACGTCGTTTCCCGAGCCCAGCGCACTCGCAACCGGTGGGGTGTCGAGTCGGTGGACACCGCCCAGGTGCGGGCCACCATCGCTTTCACCGCCGCGCACGGCCACCCGGAGGCGGCAGCCCTCATGCGCTGGTATCTGGCCCGTCCGGACCTCGGGAATCTGGACTCGCACGAGCGAGCGCACGCCTTCGACGCGGCGCTGCGCGCGCGATTCCCCGACTACGCGCGCGCCATGTCGTCATGAACCACGCGCGGAGGGAAGCGGGCTGCTTCCCTCCGTGGCGACCGTCAACCGCGCAGTTCGGCGCCGACCGCGCTGGTGGCCGAGGCGACGGCGGCGTCGCGGGCGGCGCTGGCCTCGTCCTCGGTGAGGGTGCGGTCGGGGGCGCGGAAGCGCAGGGCGTAGGTGAGGGACTTGCGGCCCTCACCGGCCTGGGCGCCCTCGTAGATGTCGAACAGCGAGATGTCCTCGAGCAGGTCGCCGCCGCCGGTGCGCAGGGCCGATTCGACCTCGGCGGCGGGGACGGTCTTCTCGACGCTCACCGACACGTCCTGCAGGACGGCCGGGAACGCCGACACCGTCGGCGCCGGACGCGAGGCCGTCAGCGGCAGCGCGTCGAGGTCGAGTTCGAAGGCGCAGGTGCGCGGCGGCAGGCCCGCGCGCTCGAGCACGGCCGGGTGCAGCTCACCCGCGTGCCCGACGACGGTCCCGTCCACGACCAGTTCCGCACAGCGGCCCGGGTGCCACGGCAGGTAGGCGGCGGCCCGGCGCTCGATGGTGACACCGGCCGCGTCGGCGACGGCGTCGACCAGCGCGAACGCGTCGGCGGCCTCGGCCTGGCGCCCCGGCCCCCACGGACCGCGCGGTTCCCGCTTGCCGCTGAGCACCGCGGCCACGTGCACCGGCTGGGCGGGCAGCGAGCCGATGAGCTCGGCGATCTGCTCGTCGGTGGGTCGGCGATCCACGGGCAGCGCCTCGACCGCGTGGGTCTGCGCGCCCGGCAGCACCACCTGGGCGATGCCGTAGATGGTGAGGTCACGGGCGCCGCGCGAGATATTGCGCGCGGCCACCTCGAGCAGACCCGGCAGCAGGGTGGTGGCCAGCTCGGGACGGTCGGTGTCGAGCGGGTTCAGCACGCTGGTGGTGTTGCGGCGCGGGTCCTCGGCGTCCAGGCCCCACACGTCGAAGACACCGGCGGGCAGGAACACCGGCGCGGGCACCTCGACGGCGCCGTCGAACGCCAGTGCCCGGCTCACGGCCCGGCGCCGCTGCTGCTTGGCGGTCAGGCCACGACCGGCCGGGGCGGCGGGCAGCACCGACGGGATCTGCTCGAGTCCTTCCAGCCGCAGCACCTCCTCGACCAGGTCGGCGGGCTGGGACAGGTCGGGCCGCCAGCTCGGCGGGGTCACCAGCAGCTGGGTGCGACCCGCGTCGTTGACCTCGATCTCGACACCCGCGCCGATCTGGGCCAGCCTGCGCACGGCGGTGCCCGCCGGGTAGGTGACACCGGCGACGCGGTCGGGCAGGTCGATGTCCATCGCGATCGGCGTGGCGGCGGGCAGCGGGACGCGGATGTCGGTGAGCGTGGATTCGATGGTGCCACCGGTGATCTCGGCCAGCAGCGTGGCGGCGCGATCGAGCGCGATCACATTGATCTCCGGGTCGACGACGCGCTCGTAGCGCTTGCCCGCCTCGGAGACCAGCTTGTGCCTGCGCGCGGTCCGGTAGACACGCAGCGGGTTCCAGGTGGCGGCCTCGAGCACCACATCGGTGGTCTCGGCACCGACCTCGGTGCTCGCGCCGCCCATCACCCCGGCCAGCGAGATCACGCCGGTGTCGTCGGCGATCACCACGTCCTCGGCGTCGAGGGTGCGCTCGGTGTCGTCGAGGGTGCGCAGCGTCTCGCCCCGGTTGGCCGAGCGCACGACCAGGCCGCCGTGCAGCTTGGCGGCGTCGAAGGCGTGCAGCGGCTGGCCCAGCTCGAGCATCACGTAGTTGGTGACGTCGACGGCCGGGGAGATCGGGCGCATCCCCGACAGCATCAGCCTGCGCTGCAGCCACAGCGGGCTCACCGCGTTCGGGTCGATCCCGGTGACCCGGCGTGCGCCGAAACGGGTGCACTCCGAGTCGGCCTCGAGCCGCACCGGCCACGCTTCGGACTCCCCGTCGCCCAGGGTCCGCACGGCCGGGTCGGCGTATTCGAGGTCGAAGCCGCAGGCCAGCTCACGGGCCAGGCCGCGCACCGAGAAGCAGTAGCCGCGGTCGGGGGTGATGTTGAGTTCGATGATGGTGTCGTCGGTGCCCAGCAGCACATTGGCGTCGTCACCGGGCTGCGCGGAGCCGGGCTCGAGCACCAGGATGCCGTCGTGGTCCTTGCCGATGCCCAGCTCGGCCACCGAACAGATCATGCCGTTGGAGGTGTGCCCGTAGGTCTTGCGCGAGGAGATCTTGAACCCACCCGGCAGCTCGCCACCGGGCAGCACCACCACGACCAGGTCGCCGACCGCGAAATTGCGCGCGCCGCAGACGATCTCCTGCAACTCCGGGTTGCCGACGTCGACCTTGCAGAAGCGGATCGGCTTCTTGAACTCGGTGAGTTCGGTGATCTCGGCGACGCGGCCGACCACCAGCGGCTTGTCGATGTCGCCGCCGATCGGGGTCAGCTTGTCGACCTCCTCGACCTCGAGGCCGACGCGGACGAAGCCGGCGTCGAGCTCTTCGGCCGACACCGACCACTCCGGGGTGGTGCGCTGCAGGATCTCGGTCAGCCAGGACTGCGCTACTCGCACTTGACGTTTCGCTCTCTGTGTCGAAAGGGGGTGTCGCTCAGGACCGGATACCGAAGGGCAGGGTGAACCGCACGTCGCCCTCGACGATGTCGCGCATGTCGGGGATGCCGTTGCGGAACTGCAGCGTGCGCTCCATGCCCATGCCGAAGGCGAAGCCGGAGTACACCTCCGGATCGATGCCGCTGGCGATCAGCACCTTCGGGTTGACCATGCCGCAGCCACCCCATTCGACCCAGCCCGCGCCGCCCTTCTTGTCCGGGAACCACACGTCGACCTCGGCCGAGGGTTCGGTGAACGGGAAGTAGTTGGGGCGCATGCGGGTTCGCGTGTCGGGTCCGAACAGGGCGCGCGCGAACGCGTCCAGGGTGCCGCGCAGATGCGCCATGGTCAGGCCCTTGTCGATCGCCAGACCCTCCACCTGGGAGAACACCGGGGTGTGGGTGGCGTCGAGCTCGTCGGTGCGGAAGGTGCGCCCGGGACACACCACGTAGATCGGCACATCGCGTTCCAGCATGGAGCGCACCTGCACCGGGGAGGTGTGCGTGCGCAGCACCTGGCGCGAACCCTCCGGGGCGATGTGGAAGGTGTCCTGCATGGTGCGCGCCGGGTGGTCGGGCAGGAAGTTGAGCGCGTCGAAGTTGAAGTGCTCGGTCTCCACCTCGGGACCCTCGGCGACCTCCCAGCCCATCGCGACGAACACGTCGGCGATCTCCTCGGAGATGACGGTGATCGGGTGCCGGGCACCCGCCGGGCGACGGCGCGCGGGCGCGGTGACGTCGATCTTCTCGGCCACCAGCACGGCCTGATCACGCTCTTCCAGCAGCGCCGCACGGCGCGCCTCGAAGGCGTCGGAGACCCGCTTGCGGGCGATGTTGACCCGCTTGCCCGCCTCGGCCTTCTCCTCCTTGGGCAGGCTGCCCAGTCCGCGCTGCGCCAGCGCGATCGGCGACTTGCCGCCGATGAAGTCGGTCTTGGCGACCGCCAGCGCATCCAGATCGGCCGCCGCCGCGAACGCCTTCTCGGCCTCCGCCGCCGCTGCCGCGAGTGCCTCCTCGGTCAAAGAGGCGTTCTGCTCGACTCCGCTGTTGTCGTCGGCCACGATCTTCTCGACTCTCCCCTGGGGATCGGTTCACGGGCGCGTCATTGCCAACCCGCATCGGTGCTGGATAAATCCTATGGGATCGGGTTCGCGCGGTTCATCCGGATTACCGCCGGACACCACCACCCCGGTCAGCGGGTCCCGATGACGACCGACAAGTCCAGGTCAGGCCGGTTCCGTGCCACATCGCGGACCTCCGCGAAATTCGAGGGAACCGAATCGGTCCGTGTCCCGTCCAACCGATCAAACACATCAGCGTGTTCGACTCGAGGACAGGACGGTTCGATGCCTGAACAGACTTGCGATTCGACCCCGCCCCAAGGCAGACGTGTCCGCCGCACCGCGCCCGGCAGCGGTCTGGCACTGTGTGGACTCGGCATCCGCCCGGCGAGCCGCCGCCCGTTCCCGCGGGCCCTCGGCCGGTGCGAGCGCCCGGAGAGCGCGCCCGGGTCTGGACCGACGCGCGCGGAGGAGGCCGAATGAGACGGGAGCCCGATCGCCGGTCGGAGCCGTCGGTGCCGCGGCGGTATGTGCGCTTCCAGGCGATCCACCCGAATCGCCACGGGGTGTGCCCCGGCGTGTTCGCCCTGGTCAACGGTCTGTCGTCGGAGGGTCGGCTGAGCGTGGAGCAGGAGCGGTTCCGCCGCAGCGGCAACGATTGGTTCACCGATCACCTGGTGAATCCCTACGAGGTGGACCGGCGCGTCTACGACCGCGACCGGCATCCGGGGGCGGTGGCGTGGTTCAAGGCGACGGCGCTGCCGATGATCGACCGGGTCAGCGGGTACCTCGACATTCTCGACCGGCACGGGATCGCCTGGGAGCGCCTGGATTCCGATGATCCGGGGACGATTCTGTACGAGGATCCACAGCAGATCGTCGCGCTGCCGGCGCCGATCGCGGTATCCACACACCCGGCGGCGTATCCGGCCCCGGCCGGACCCGCGGCCTGAGTCCCACGGACGGACACCGAGCACGGCGGACCCGCGCACCGACGAGGCACGCGAGCCCGCCGAGGCCGGATCAGCCCTGCTGCGTGGCGTGGCGCGGCAGGAAGGCCGCCACCACCGCCGCGACCGCGACCAGACCGGCGCCCACCCACACGGCGGGCACCAGGCCGTCCACATAGGCCTGCGGGTCGCTGTAGGAGCCGTGCGAGGCGAAGACCGAGGCGAGCACCGCGATGCCCATGGTCACGCCCACCTCGCGCACGGTGCTGTTGATACCCGAGGCCATGCCCTGATCGGCCGGTGAGGCGCTGGCCATGACGATGGTGGAGGACGGCGCGAAGGTCAGGCCCATCCCGATACCGCCGAGCACGAAGGGGGCGATGAACGACGGGTACGCGACATCGGTGCTGATGATCAGTGCCATCCAGCCCAGCGACACCGCCAGGCACACCTGTCCGGCGGCGATGAGCACGCGCGCGCCGACGCGGTCGACCACCAGCCCGGCCAGCGGCGCCACGACCATCGGCACCATGGTCCACGGCATCGTACGGATGCCCGATTCCAACGGCGAGTAGCCCTGCACCACCTGGAAGAACTGCGCGAGCAGGAAGATCGCGCCGAACACACCGGCGGAGAAGCCGAAGGACACGATGTAGCTCAGGCTCAGGCCGCGGGAGGCGAACATCCGCAGCGGCAGCATCGGATCGGTGGCCGCGCGCTCCCAGGCGACGAACGCCACGAGCAGGACACCGCCACCGATCAGCGCGGCGAGCACCGGGCGCGAGGTCCAGCCGTCGTCGGCGCCGTGGATGACGCCCCACACCACCGCGAGCACGCCACCGGCCGAGAGCACCAGCCCGAGCAGGTCGAGCTTGCGTGCGGTGCCGCGGGATTCGGCGAGCACGCGCGCGGCGAACGGCAGGGCGAGCAGGCCGATCGGCACATTGAGCCAGAAGATCCACTGCCAGTTCAGTCCCTCGACGACCGCGCCGCCGACCACCGGACCGACCGCGACCCCCAGCCCGGCCAGGCCACCCCAGATGCCGATCGCGGCACTGCGCATCCGCTCGGGCACCGCCGCGGCGAGCAGGGTCAGCGACAGCGGCATGACCGCGGCACCGCCGGCGCCCTGGATCGCGCGGGCGGCGATGAGCATCCACGGCTCGGTGGCCAGCGCGCACGCCGCCGACGCGGCCACGAACACCGCGCTGCCGGCCAGGAACACCCGGCGCCGGCCGATCCGGTCGCCCAGCGCCGAGGCCGTGAGCAGCAGCGAGGCGAACGAGAGGGTGTAGGCGCTGATGAACCACTGCAGGTCCGACAGCGAGGCGCCCAGTTCCTCCTTGATCACCGGCAGCGCGTTGGTCACGACGAGGTTGTCCAGGGTGACCATGAACATCGGGATGCCGACGGCGGCGATCACCGCGCCGACCGGGACGGATTTCGCGCCGGAGGGCGCGGGCGGTTCGGCGAGAACGGCGTCGCCGGGGTCGAGTGTCTGAGTCATGTCCAGCCCTTGTTGTTATTCACTGATAACTAATACGGTCAATGGTTATGCATCGGCTGATAACATGTCAAGAGGCAACGGAGCACGAGGGAGGCACACCCATGGGCGGCACGACGAGAACCCGGATGACGGCCTCCGAGCGCAGCGCCCAGGTACTCGACGCCGCCGTCCGCGCCTTCGCCGAATCTGGTTACGCGGCAACGAAAACCGATGAGATCGCCCGGCTCGCGGGAGTGTCGCAGCCCTATGTGATCCGGCTGTTCGGCACGAAGCAGCAGCTGTTCCTCGCCGCGCTGCACGAGGTCTGCGACCGGATCGAGGAACTGTTCCGTGGCGCCCCGATCCCACCGGAGACCGGCACCGCCGAGGCGCTGCGCACCCTCGGCCAGGGCTTCGACGTGTTCCTGGCCGAACGCGAACTACCGCTCATGCTGCTGCACGGCGCCGCCGCCAGCGCCGATCCCGCGATCGGCGACCCGATGCGCGAGCGCTTCGGCCGGATCTACCGGTTGGTCGGCGAACTGACCGGCGCCGACACCCTCGAAGCACGCCGTTTCGTCGCCACCGGGATGTTGCTGACGATCATGACGGCCATGCAGGTGGCCGGGAGCCACGCGATCCCCCTCCCCTGGGCCACCGAGATCCTCGACGATCTCCGGTCCGGCACCGAGCCCAGCTGCTGAGCGCTCGCTAGCGCGCGTGCTGCACGCGCGCGTTCGCGTAGAGGCAGATCGCCGCCGCCGCGGCGAGATTCAGGCTTTCGGCGCGGCCGTGGATGGGGATGCGGATGCGATGGTCGGCGCGGGCGGCCACGGCCGGGTCGAGGCCGTGCGCCTCGTTGCCGAACAGCCAGGCGACCGGGCCGGTGAGGATCTCGTCGGCGTCGTCGAGGTCCACCTCGCCGGTGGCGGCGGTGGCCAGGATCGTCACCCCGGCGGCGGAGATGGCGTCGAGGGTGGCGGTGATGTCGCGTCTGCGCGCGATCGGCACATGGAAGACACTGCCCGCGCTGGCCCGGACGCATTTGCCGTTGTGCGGGTCGACGGTCTCCCCCGCCAGGATCACCCCGTCGGCGCCGACCGCGTCGGCGACCCGGATGAGAGTGCCCGCATTGCCGGGCTCGGCGATCTCGACCGGCACGGCGAGCATGCGCGGACCACGGTCGAGCACCGTGGCGAGAGGCACGTCGAGCAGCTCGCACACCGCGACCAGCCCCGGCGCGGTGACGGTCTCGCCGAGGTGTTCGGCGGCGCGATCGGCGACCAGCGTGGTGCGGACGCCGTCGGCGGCGGCACCGGCGATCAGCGCGGTCTCGCGTTCGGCCGCGGCGAGCGAATAGAACAGCTCACGAACACGACCGGTCTCCAGCGCGGCGGTGACGGCATTGGCGCCCTCGGCGAGGAACAGCCCCGCCTTGCGGCGCTGCGCGGCGCGCTGGAGCTTGACAGCGGAAACGACCCGCGGATTGCGCTCGGAGAGCGCGTCCACGGGTCGTTCCGGCGAATCGCTGTGCGTCGTCAAGCTCAGGCGGCGGTGGCCGGCGCGTTGACGTCGGCGGGCAGCGCGGCCTTGGCGACAGCCACCAGACCGGCGAAGGCCTCGGCGTCGGAGACGGCGAGCTCGGCCAGGATCTTGCGGTCCACCTCGACACCCGCGGCCTTGAGGCCCTGGATGAAGCGGTTGTAGGTGATGTCGTTCAGACGCGCGGCGGCGTTGATACGAGCGATCCACAGCTTGCGGAAGTCACCCTTGCGCGCCTTGCGGTCGCGGTAGGCGTAGGTCAGCGAGTGGAGCTGCTGTTCCTTGGCCTTGCGGTACAGGCGCGAGCGCTGGCCCCGGTAGCCCTTGGAGGCCTCGAGGATGGAACGGCGCTTCTTCTGAGCGTTGACGGCCCTTTTGACGCGTGCCACTGTGTCAGTCCTTGATCATCTGGGGGCGCGAAGGCGCCCGAGTTCGGTAGTTGTCGGCGTCCGGTGTGTCCCGGCCGCGGAATCGTCGGGGTGCGACGGTCTGCTTTGCCTGGAAATCAGGCGAGACCGAGCAGCCGCTTCACGCGGGGGGCATCGACGTCGGCGACGGACTCCGTGCCTTCCAGACGACGAGTCCGGCGGGTGGACTTGTGCTCCAGGAGGTGGCGACGGTTCGCCTGCTCGCGAAGCAGCTTGCCCCGGCCGGACACCTTGAATCGCTTCTTGGCGCCGCTGTGGGTCTTGTTCTTCGGCATGGAGATTCCTCTATCTAGTCGGTGAAATCGGTGTTACTGCGGGTCGGCCGGCGCTGCCTGCTCGGCGGGCGCCGGGGTGTCGACCAGCGCAGCCGGTTCGGCACTGGCGGGACCGGTCGGCAGCGGACGTGCCGGGGCCGATTCCTGCTGTGCCTTCACCCGCGTCTTCGCACCCTTGTGGGGCGCGAGGACCATGGTCATGTTGCGGCCGTCCTGCTTGGCCGAGGTCTCGACGAAACCGAGTTCGGCGACGTCGGAGGCCAACCGCTGCAGCAGCCGGAAGCCGAGTTCGGGTCGCGACTGCTCACGACCACGGAACATGATCGTGACCTTGACCTTGGACCCGGCCTCGAGGAAGCGAACGACGTTGCGCTTCTTGGTCTCGTAGTCGTGGTCGTCGATCTTCGGGCGGAGCTTCTGCTCCTTGATCACGGTCTGGACCTGGTTCTTCCGGGACTCGCGTGCCTTCTGCGCGGTCTCGTACTTGAACTTGCCGTAGTCCATGATCTTGCAGACCGGCGGACGGGCATCGGGTGCCACCTCGACCAGGTCGAGATCGGCTTCGAGCGCGACGCGAAGTGCATCTTCAACACGCACGATCCCAACCTGTTCGCCGCCGGGTCCGATGAGACGGACCTCGGGAACACGGATGCGATCGTTGATGCGGGTCTCAGTGCTGATGGGGCCTCCTAGGTCAAGCGGTGTCGTCATAACGACCGCATGCAATAACTGCAACCCCTGTTTCAACACGAAAGCCCCGGTGCGGTATTTCTCCGCCACGGGGCCCGATGTCGACCGATCGTCCACAGCCGATACCCTCGCGGGATCGGTGTCGACCTCCGCGCGCCAGGCACACGGAGAACCCATCGCGAAGGACGGGTGACCGGGACCGTTTGCCGAGGACGATTGCTCGCCGGAAACGGTGGGAGTCGGGCTCCACTTATCTGCCCCAGAGCCGCATGGCGCGACCAGGGGCGGTCGTCAGCGGAAAGTCTAGCATCGCATTCCGCTATCGCCGAATCGCCCCGGCGCCGCGGGTCCGCCCCGGCCGCGCTATAGCCTGATCAGCATGACTGACGAGCTCGATCCCCCCGTGCGCGACCTGGCCGACATCCCCGCCGTCGAGGTGATCAGCCGGGCCGCGGTGATGCTGATGAGCTCGGCCGCGGAGAAGCTGGGCCTGGCCGGGGAGGACCCGTCCTCGGGCGCCGGTGTCGACCTGGACGAGGCGCGCCGGGTGATCACCGCGCTGGCCGGGCTGGTCACCGCGTCGGTGGAGTACCTGGGCCCGCACGCCGGGCCGATCCGCGAGGGCCTGCAGGCCCTGCAGCGCGCCTTCCGCGAGGCGTCCTCGACGCCGGACGCGCCGGGCGCCGGGCCGGGCGAGAAGTACACCGGGCCGGTGTACTGACCCACTCCCCCGACAGACGAAAAGATCCGCCGGCGCGAACGCCGGCGGATCTTCGTTTCGTGTGGGCCGTTGCTCAGGCCGTGCCACCCGGCGGTGTTCCCGGGGTGACGGAGACGGCCGAGCCGGTGGCGAGCATGTTGGCGATCGCCTCGAACAACGTGGCGCTTCCGGTATCCATCAGTGATTCCTCTCGATTCTGCCGGTCAGGCCGTCGGCTTGGTGGGCTCGTAGGCCAGCGAGGACCCGCCACTGAGGAAAGACAGGATCTGGGCGATGAGCGCCGTGGTGGCTTCATCCATGGGGACGTTCCTTTCGTACTGCACGACATCCACGATCGCGCGGCCCGAATGTTACCCACGAGTGTTTCACTTCGCAGCTTTTTCGGAAAGTCCCCGGCGGGAGGATAACCGGGCTCAGCGCAGCGCGGCCGCCTTTCGGGCCAGACGCTTGGCCGCGGCCGTCTCCGCCGGGGCCTTCTTCGCCGCCGGAGCCTTCTTCGCGGCTTTCTTCGCCGGTGCCTTCGCGGGCGCCGCGAGGACCTCCTTCAGGAACTGGCCGGTGTAGCTGTCCGAGACCGCCGCCACGTCCTCGGGGGTGCCGGTCGCCACCACCGTGCCGCCACCGGAACCGCCCTCGGGGCCCATGTCGATGACCCAGTCCGAGGTCTTGATGACATCGAGGTTGTGCTCGATGACGATCACCGTGTTGCCCTTGTCGACCAGCCCGTTGATCACCTTCAGCAGCTTGCGGATGTCCTCGAAGTGCAGACCGGTGGTCGGCTCGTCGAGGATGTACACGGTGCGCCCGGTCGAGCGTTTCTGCAGCTCGGCGGCCAGCTTCACGCGCTGGGCCTCACCGCCGGACAGCGTCGGCGCGCTCTGGCCGAGACGCACGTATCCGAGCCCGACCTCGACCAGCGTCTTCAGGTACCGGTGGATCGAGGTGACCGGCTCGAAGAACTCGGCGGCCTCGTCGATCGGCATGTCCAGCACCTCCGCGATGGTCTTGCCCTTGTAGTGCACCTCGAGGGTTTCCCGGTTGTAGCGGGCGCCGTGGCACACCTCGCACGGGACGTAGACATCCGGCAGGAAGTTCATCTCGATCTTGAGCGTGCCGTCACCCGAGCACGCCTCGCAGCGGCCGCCCTTCACATTGAAGGAGAACCGCCCGGGCTGATAGCCGCGGACCTTGGCCTCGGTGGTGGAGGCGAACAGGGTGCGGATCTTGTCGAAGACGCCGGTGTAGGTGGCCGGGTTCGAGCGCGGGGTGCGCCCGATCGGCGACTGGTCGACCTGCACGAGCTTGTCGAGCTGATCGACACCGTTGATCCTGGTGTGCCTGCCCGGCACCTGCCGCGCGCCGTTGAGCTTGTTCGCCAGCACCGTCGCCAGGATGTCGTTGACCAGCGTCGACTTGCCCGAGCCGGAGACACCGGTGACCGAGGTGAGCACACCCAGCGGGAACATCACGTCGATGCCCTGCAGATTGTGCTCGGTCGCGCCGACCACGGTGAGCTTGCGCTTCTTGTCCACCGGCCTGCGCACGAACGGCACGTCGATCTGCTCGCGGCCCGACAGATACGCGCCGGTCAGCGACTCGGGCTCGGTCAGCAGCTCGGCGTACGGGCCGCTGTGCACCACGCGACCACCGTGCTCACCGGCCAGCGGGCCGATGTCGACCACCCAGTCCGAGGCGCGGATGGTGTCCTCGTCGTGTTCGACCACGATCAGGGTGTTGCCCAGCTTCTTGAGCCGCAGCAGGGTCTCGATCAGCCTGCGGTTGTCGCGCTGGTGCAGGCCGATCGACGGCTCGTCGAGCACATAGAGCACCCCGACCAGGCCGGAACCGATCTGGGTGGCCAGGCGGATGCGCTGGGCCTCACCACCGGACAGCGTCGCGGCGGCCCGCGACAGCGTCAGGTACTCCAGGCCGACGTCGAGCAGGAAGCCGAGCCGGGCCTGGATCTCCTTGAGCACCTGCCCGGCGATGGCGGCCTCGCGCTCGCCCAGCGTCAGCGAGTTCAGGAAGTGCGCGCACGCGCCGATCGACAGATCGGCCACCTCGGCGATCGACTTGTCGGTGCCGTCGGCGGCCAGGGTGACCGCCAGGATCTCCGGGCGCAACCGCGACCCGTGACAGACCGGGCACGGCACATCCCGCATGTACCCGTCGTAGTGCTCCTTCATCTGCTCGGACTCGGTGTTGTCCATGCGCCGGTGCAGGAACGGCATCACGCCCTCGAAATCGGCGTAATAGGAGCGCTTGCGACCGTAGCGGTTGGTGTAGGAGACGTGCACCTGATCGGAGCTGCCCTCGAGCACGGCCTTGCGGGCCTTGGCGGGCAGGCTCTGCCACGGGGTGTCCATCGAGAAACCGATCGCCTCGGCCAGGCCGGACAGCAGCCGGTTGAAGTACTCGGCGGTCTGCCCGCGCGCCCACGGCGCGATCGCGCCCTCGGCCAGGCTCAGCGCCGGATCGGGCACGACGAGCTCGGGGTCGACCTCCTTGCGGATGCCGAGGCCGGTGCAATCCGGGCAGGCGCCATAGGGCGAGTTGAACGAGAACGAGCGCGGCTCGAGATCCTCGATGTCGAGCGGATGCCCGTTCGGGCAGGCCAGACGCTCGGAGAACCGGCGCTCCCGATCGTGGGCGTGCTCGTCACGGTCGACGAAATCGAGCACGACGATGCCGTCGGCCAGCCGCAACGCGGTCTCGATCGAATCGGTGAGCCGCTGCTTGGACCCGGACTTCACCGCCAACCGGTCCACCACGACCTCGACGTCGTGCTTCTCCTGCTTCTTCAGCTTCGGCGGATCGGTCAGCGGATACACCACCCCGTCCACCCGCACCCGCGAATAACCCTGGGTCTTGAGCTGGTCGAACAGGTCGACGAACTCGCCCTTGCGCGTACGCACCACCGGCGCCAGCACCTGGAACTTCAAGCCCTCGTCCATCGCCAGCACCTGGTCGACGATCTGCTGCGGGCTCTGCTTGGCGATCAGCTCACCACACACCGGGCAATGCGGGGTACCGGCGCGGGCATAGAGCAACCGCAGGTAGTCGTACACCTCGGTGATCGTGCCGACCGTCGACCGCGGATTGCGGTTGGTCGACTTCTGGTCGATCGACACCGCGGGCGAGAGACCCTCGATGAAATCGACATCCGGCTTGTCCATCTGCCCGAGGAACTGCCGCGCGTACGCCGAGAGCGACTCGACATAGCGCCGCTGACCCTCGGCGAAGATCGTGTCGAACGCCAAGCTCGACTTCCCGGACCCGGACAGACCGGTGAACACGATCAGGCTGTCGCGTGGCAGATCCAGGTCCACACCCTTCAGGTTGTGTTCCCTCGCTCCGCGCACAGTGAGGCGTTCCGCCACCTGGTGAATCCCTTCTCCATCGTCATCCGCCACCCGGACATGAACCCCCGCACGCCATGCTAGGCGCGACCACCGACAGGATTGTTGGAGCGCCGGGGCGCTCGAGTTCGCGGCCCCTCAGGTCCCGTCGCGAACGGACCCGTTGGATGGTCGTAGTGGCCCGACCCAACGCACCAGAAACAACCCGCCGCCCCCCACCCCCCCACAACGACGCGCGCCCACC
>NZ_JBSGDP010000087.1:0-20405 GCF_053602435.1 Nocardia sp. NPDC004415 | reverse complement strand
GTGTCGCCGCTCCCGACGCGCGGCGACACCTCGCGTTATTTTTTGCGCAGGAAGCTCCGGATGGTGGTGGTCTGTCCGAGGACGGCGTGCCCGACGCCGGGCAGGACGTGTATTTCCGCGCGGGGGAAGTTCGCGCGGGCCAGTTCGGCGGTGCGCGCCGAGTCGAAGAGGGCGTCTTTCTCGCCGACGATTATCAGGACCGGGATGTCCACCGTGGAGAGTTGCTCCGGATGGAATCGGGGGAGTCTGCCCGAGCGCGCCGAGAAATTGGTGAAGACCAGTTCGACGTCGTCGAGGATCTCCTCGACCGCCGGGCCGTCACCGAGCCCCAGGCCGGTGCGGGCGGCGTCGCGGACGCTGTAGCGGCCGAGCAGACGCAGCGGGATCGCCTTCACCAGCCATCCGTAGCGGTGCGCGCCCAGCCCGCCGGGGCACAGTAGCCCCAGGCGCCGGACCCGGCCGGGTCTGCGCAGGACGAAGTCCAGGGCCGTCCAGCCGCCCAGGGACATGCCGACCAGGTCCACGGTGTCGAGACCGAGACCGTCGAGGACTTCACCGAGCCATCGCGCGGTCGCGTCGCTGTCCAGTGGCAGTCGGGTGGGGGCGCTGAATCCGGGTTCGCCGGGGAGATCGATGGCGTGGACGCGGAAGTGGGCGGCCCAGTCGGTGATGTCGCCGCGCCAGGCGGCGGCGTTGGCGCCGGAGCCGTGCAGCAGGACCAGGGGTGGGGCGTCGACGGGTCCGCAGGTCAGCACGAAGGTCTCGCCCGCGCCGGTGGGCAGGCGGAGTTCGTCGTGGGGGACGGGCCAGGCGTCGAGGTGGGCGCGGTAGCGCTGTTCGACGGCGTGGCGTCCTGCCTGGGTGCGGTAGGGGGCGGTCACGAGCTGAGGATTCCTTCGATGTAGTCGAGCAGGCGGGCGGTGTCGGCGAGGCCGCCGAGCACGATGACCTTCATGCGTGCCCGGTCGGGGTCGTAGCCGGTGTCCACGCGCAGGGCGCGGCCGCCGGGGCCGCGGGTGGTCGCGGTGGCGGTGAGCAGGGTGCTGACGCGGTCGGCGGTGGCGCGGTCGATGTCGTCGATCTCCACGACGCAGGTGGTCTCGGCGTGGCTGCCGGTGGCGGCCGGTGGGGGTGCGCTGATCGGGAGTCCGGTGAAGGTCTCGAGGTCGTCGTGGGTGATGCGGTACTGCTTGCCGATGCGGGCCGCGGGGAGTTTGCCGTCGCGCACATAGCCGCGCACGGTGCGCACGTGGAGGCCGAGCAGGTCGGCGACCTGGTCCACCGAGTACAGACGTTCAGTCATGAAACAACCCTAAACGAACGTACTTATAGGTATCAATAGGGAAGTTTGAGAAAATAGCGCCCAGCATGGCCGGGACGAGCGGTTCTGCCTGAACACAACCCTTGACGGGCCGGGCCGAACACGTTTGTGTGCAGGTAGCGGGCCGCGTTCCCACCCCGCCGGTTACCGCATGACCCGGCCCGCACGGCGGTCGCCACAGCCGGGGATCTACCCTCGAATCATGCAGTCCTGGTCCGATATCGCCCTACCGACAGTCCCCGGAACAGGGCCGCCGTTGCGGTTGTACGACACCGCCGATCGCCAGGTCCGCCCGGTCACCCCAGGCGCGACCGCGAAAATGTATGTCTGTGGCATCACCCCCTACGACGCCACCCACCTCGGTCACGCCGCGACCTATCTGACCTTCGACCTGGTCAACCGCCTGTGGCGCGACGCCGGGCACGACGTGCACTACGTGCAGAACGTCACCGATGTCGACGACCCGCTCTTCGAGCGCGCCGCCCGCGACGGTGTCGACTGGCGCGATCTGGGCAACTCCGAGATCGACCTGTTTCGCGAGGACATGACCGCCCTGCAGGTGCTGCCGCCGCGGCACTACATCGGCGCGATCGAGTCCGTGGACGAAGTGGTCGAGCTGGTGCAGAAACTGCTCACCGCGGGCGCGGCCTACACCGTCGAGGACGCCGAGTACCCCGACATCTACTTCCGCACCGACGCCACCGAACAGTTCGGCTACGAGTCCGGCTACGACCGCGCCACCATGGACACCCTGTTCGCCGAGCGCGGCGGCGACCCCGACCGCCCCGGCAAGCGCGACACCATCGACGCGCTGCTGTGGCGGTCCGCGCGCCCGGGCGAACCGTCGTGGCCCGCCCCGTTCGGCGAAGGACGCCCCGGCTGGCACATCGAGTGTGCGGCGATCGCGCTCAACCGCATCGGCACCGAGTTCGACATCCAGGGTGGCGGCTCGGACCTGATCTACCCGCACCACGAGTACTCCGCCGCGCACGCCGAGGCGATCACCGGCGCGCGCCGCTTCGCCCGCCACTACGTGCACGCCGGGCTGATCGGGCTCGACGGCGAGAAGATGTCGAAGTCCAAAGGCAATCTGGTGCTGGTGTCCAAGCTGCGCCGTTCCGGGGTCGACCCGGCCGCGATCCGCGCCGGGCTCTTCGCCGGGCACTACCGGCAGGACCGGATGTGGACCGACGAGGTGCTGGCCACCGCGCAGACCCGCCTGGCCCGCTGGCGTGAGGCGGTCTCGCTGACCGCGGGTCCCTCGGCGGCCGACACCGTGGCCCGGCTGCGTCAGCACCTGGCCGACGACCTGGACACCCCGAAGGCCCTCGACGCGGTCGACAACTGGGCCGAACAGGCCCTCGCCTACGGCGGCGCCGACACCGAGGCGCCGGCGCTGGTCCGCACCGCCGTCGACGCGCTGCTCGGCATCGCGCTGTGATCCGGTCTTCGCGCGTCACCGCGAGATAGCCCGGGCTGACCCCGGCCTGCCCGGCACGCCCGTGACCAGCCTCGATCCGAGATCATCGCCCGGTACCCTCGCGGTGAGGCGCCCGGCGCTGTCGCGCGCCCGACCGGCGATGGGAGCGGCGCATGGGCGAACGGGATGCACCGGCCACCACGGTGCTGCATGTCGGTGGCCAGCTGCGGCCCAGTTCCCGGCGGGTGCTGACCGCCGGGCTGCGGCATCGTCCCGGTGTTCTCGCGGTCGAAGCGAACCCGGTCGCCCAGACCGCCACGGTCACCTACGATCCCGCCCGGACCTCGGTCACCGAGTTGCGCACCTGGATCCGTGACTGTGGCTACCACTGTGCAGGCCGCTCGGTCCCGGCCCACCTCTGCGACCCGGTGAGCGAGCCGTCGCCAGCTCCCACCGCGGCGGGCGAGCAACCGCACCTCCAGCACCGTGGCACGGCCACCAGCAGCGCCGATCCGGCCGTGCCGCGGCGCGGACCCTCCGCACCCTCGCAGCAGTCGCCGGACGGCTCGTCGGCACACGCCGCATCCGCGAGCCACGCCGGGACCGGGCACGACGCGATGGCGCACGGCCACGCGTCGATGTCGATGGACTCCATGGCCCGCGATATGCGCAACCGTTTCCTGGTCGCGCTCGTGTTCTCCACGCTGGTGATGCTGTGGTCGCCGATGGCCACCCACATGCTCGGCCTGCATCTGCCCGTCCCGTTCGGGCTGCGGGCCGATGTGTGGATGCTGCTGCTGAGCCTGCCGGTGATCGGCTATTCCTCGACGGTGTTCTTCACCGGCGCGATCCGGGCGTTGCGGGCACACACCCTGGACATGATGGTGCTGGTCTCGGTCGGTATCGGCACCGGCTGGCTGTATTCGCTGGTGGTGACGCTGACTGGCGGCGGGGAGGTGTTCTACGAGGCCGCCACGATGCTGGCGACCTTCGTGCTGCTGGGGCACTGGTTCGAGATGCGGGCGCGCAGCGGTGCCGGGGACGCGGTGACGAGCCTGCTGGATCTGTCACCGCCGAAGGCGGTGGTGGTGCGGGACGGGTCCGAGGTGGAGATCCCGACCGCCGAGGTCGCCGTCGGGGATGTGCTGGTGGTGCGGCCGGGGGCCAAGATCGCGGTCGACGGGACGGTGCTGGAGGGCTCCGGTGATGTCGACGAGTCGATGGTCACCGGGGAGAGCCTGCCGGTGCACAAGCAGCCCGGTTCGGCGGTGATCGGCGCGACCATCAACACCACCGGCAGTCTGCGGGTGCGGGCGACGAAGGTCGGGTCCGACACCGCGCTGGCCCAGATCGTGGAGCTGGTGCAGCAGGCCCAGAATTCGAAGGCGCCGGGGCAGCGGCTGGCCGACCGAGCCGCGTTCTGGCTGACCCTGGTCGCGCTGCTCGGCAGTGTGGCCACGCTGGTGGTGTGGCTGCTGGTGGGGGCGTCGCTGAGCGAGGCGGTGCTGTTCGCGATCACGGTCGTGGTGGTGACCTGCCCGGACGCGTTGGGGCTGGCGACACCGACGGCGATCATGGTCGGCACCGGGCTGGGTGCGAAACGCGGCGTGCTGTTCAAGAACGCGACGGCGCTGGAATCCGCGGCCCGCATCGATGTGGTGGTGCTGGACAAGACCGGCACCCTGACCCAGGGCGCCCCGGAGGTGACGGCGGTGGTCACCGCGCCCGGCGCCGATACCGGTCGGGTGCTGGCGTTGGCGGCGGCGGTGGAACGCGAGTCCGAGCATCCACTGGCCGAGGCGGTCGTCGCGTACGCGAAAGAGCAGGGCGCGCCGGAGTTGTCGGCGCGGGATTTCCGGAATGTGCCGGGGCGGGGTGCGACGGCCACCGTGGACGGGCAGCGGGTGCTGATCGGCAATCGTGGCCTGCTCGACGACGAGCATGTCGAACTGGGTGAACTGGCACGGCGGCGCGAGGAGCTGGCCGCGGCCGGGCACACCGCGGTGCTGGTGGCCGTCGACGGTTCCGCGGCGGCGGTGATCGCGCTGGCCGACGCGCCGCGTCCCAGTTCCGCCGCCGCCGTGGCCGCCCTGCACGAGCTGGGGGTCGGTGTCGTCATGCTGACCGGCGACAACCGGGCCACCGCCGAGCGCATCGCCGCCGATCTGGGCATCGACACCGTGATCGCCGAGGTGCTGCCCGGCGACAAGGCCGACCGGGTCGCCGAGCTGCAACGCTCCGGCAAGAAGGTGGCGATGGTCGGTGACGGGGTCAACGACGCGCCCGCGCTGGCGAGCGCCGATCTGGGGATCGCGATCGGGGCGGGCACCGATGTGGCCATTCAGACCGCCGATGTGGTGTTGATGCGCTCGGACCCGTTCACGGTGTCGACCGCGCTGCGGATCGGGCGCGGCACGGTGCGCAAGGAGCGCCAGAATCTGGGCTGGGCGGTGGGCTACAACGGGATCGCCCTGCCGATCGCGGCCGGGGTGTTCGCGCCGTGGGGGTTGACGATGCGTCCGGAGATCGCGGCCATGGCGATGTCGGGGTCGAGCCTGATCGTGGCACTGAATGCCCTGCATCTGAAACGGCTTTCGCTGCCCGAACCGCCGCCGCGCGAGCGGTGAGGGTTCTACATTCGGGAGATGGACACGATCGAGATCGAGACGCCGGCGGGCACGAGGCTCGAAGCACTGGTGGCCCGGCCGGCGGGGGACGGGCCGTGGCCCGGTGTGGTGGTGTTGCACGACGCGCTGGGGGTGACCGACGATCTGCGCCGTCAGGTCGAGATCGTCACCGCGGCCGGGTATGTGGTGATCGCCCCGAACCTGTACAGCCGGGGCCGGGCGCGCTGCATCCAGCAGGCGTTCCGGGCGATCATCTTCACCGGCACCGGTCCCGCGGTGGCCGAGATCCTGGCCGCGCGTGACCATCTGGCCGCCGACCCGGACTGCACCGGCCGGATCGGGGTGCTCGGGTTCTGCATGGGTGGCGGGTTCGCGTTGCTGACCGCACCGCAGGGTTTCCAGGCCGCGGCCCCGTTCTACGGCAGTCTCTACGGTGACTACAAGGCCCTGCTCGACGGCGCGTGCCCGGTGGTTGCCAGCTACGGCGGGCGGGACCCGGCGTTGATCGGGGCACCGGCGAAACTGGAGGCGGCGCTCACGGCGGGCGGGGTCGAACACGATATCAAGACCTACCCGAAGGTCACGCACGGTTTCGCCAATGTCTTCCCCGGTAATCCGGTGCTGGAACGGGTCGGGATCGGCTATGACGCCGAGGCCACCGGCGACGCCTGGCAGCGGGTGTTCGCCTTCTTCGACCGGCATCTGCGCGATCCCGGCTGACCACGCGCAGCCGATTGCCGGGAGTGTGCCGGATCTATACTGTGGGCCAACAGCGCGACTGACCTGCCGTCGATCGGAGAGCGACACATGGGGTGCTATCGGCGCATCGTGGTGGGAACCGACGGTTCGGAGACCGGGCAGACGGCCGTGACGGTGGCCGGGGAGCTGGCCACCCGGCTGGTGGTCGGGGTGTGCGTGGTGGCGGTGTGGAAGGAGGCCACACTCAAGGCGGGCACCGATCTCGCGTGGGCCGAGCAGGTCACCGCCGAGGCCGCCGAGGCGCTGACGGCGGCGGGAGTGGTCGAGGTGGAGCGGGTCGAACGGGACGGGACGGCCGGGCCGGTGTTGCTCGAGGAGGCCGCGCGCGAGCCCGGCACGCTGCTGGTGGTCGGGGGCGGCGGGCTGGGCAGTTCCAAGGCGCGGTTGCGGGGGTCGACGTCGAATCACGTGTCCCACCACAGCGACACCGATGTGGTGTTCACCCACAAGATCCCCAAGCGCTGGACGACGGTCGGGTTGACCACCGACGGGTCGGAGAGTTCGCTGACGGCGGTGCGCCGCGGCTACGAGGTGGCGTTGGCGCTGGGGGCGCGCCCGTTCCTGGTGACCTCGGCCAAGACCGACGAGGACGGCGCGACCACGCTGATCGAGGTGGAGGGCCAGCTCGCGGTCGGTGATCCGGAACTGTTCGGGCGTGATGTGCTCACCGGGGTGCCCGCGGCCGAGGCGATCTGCAACGCGGCCTGGAAATACGATCTGGTGGTGATCGGCAACCGGGGGATGAGCGGTCCGGCCCGGCTGCTGGGGTCGGTGGCCAACAAGGTCACCCACGACATCGACACCAATCTGCTGCTGATCAACACCACCCACGGGTAGCGAGTTAGCTCCGGTTTAGCGGGGAACCGGACAACTTGCCCGATCCGGCCTGATCGGTCACCTATGATGGCCTGCACGCGCGTTGTTCGGAACACGACGGAGTGGACGCCGGATGAATGCTGGGATCGAAGCGGCGGGGTTCTTCGGCCGGCTGGACTGGGAGCAGACGACCGGGCTGTCGAAGTTCTGGGTCGACATGATCAGCATCCCGATCTTCAGCGCGATGGCAGGGCTGATCACCAACTGGACCGGCGTGATCATGTTGTTCGCGCCCGTGCGGTTCACCGGCTTCTATGTGCCCGGACTCAAGACGCTGTTCCCGTTGCTGCCGCGCAAGGTGCAGATCCTGCCGACCTTCGCCCCGGGCGGCATTCTGGGGTTCCAGGGGTTCATTCCGGCGCGCGCGGAGAAGATGGCCAGCCTGATGGTCGACAATGCCGTGGCCAAGATCGGCACCGCCAAGGATTTCTTCGATCAGATGGATCCGCGCAAGATCTCCGCGCAGGTCGCGCGGGTGGCGTTGCCGAACGCGCGGTCGATGGTGGATCAGATCATGGTCGCCGAGCATCCGAAACTGTGGGCCGACATGCCGCCGCGCGCCAGGGAGGCGGTGTACACGCGGGTGGAGTCGGAGCTGCCTGCGATCACCGATCGCGCGTTCGACTTCATCGGCGCCAATATCGATCAGCTGCTGGATGTGAAGCTGATGGTCGTCGGGTATCTGCGGCGGCGTCCGGAGCTGCTCAAGGACGTCATCTACGGGCTGGGTGCCCCGGAGTTGCGGTTCATGACCCGCAGTGGCGTGTTGGGGTTCCCGTTCGGGGTGGTGGTGGCGCTGTGGTTGTCGCTGCTGCACTACAGCACCCCGCACGGCGACACTCCGGCGCTGATCTCGCTGCCGGGCTGGCTCTACGACATCCTGCATTTCCTGCCCGCCTGGCTGTGGGTGCTCGTCGGGGCGTCGGTGGTGGGGGTGCTGGTCAATGTCATCGCCATCAAGGTGGTGTTCGAGCCCGCGGTGCCGCAGCCGCGTTACAAATATCCGTGGCGGGTGGCGAAATTCGCGAAACGTCAGCATCAGGCCGCCGCCGATCTCGGGCACGCCATCGGCTATCAGATCGTCACCCTCGACGTGGTCACCGAGCAGCTGCTCGACGGGCCCAGCGGCGACAAGACGCGCGCGGTGATCGCGCACTTCCTCAAGGCCGAGATCGACCGGGTGCTCGGCCCGTTGCGGTCGGTGACGCGACTGGCGGTGGGGCCCAAGCAGTTCGACGCCATCCAGGCCACCGCGGGGGCGAATCTGGCGACCGAGATGAAGCCGTGGCTGGTCGAGGACGTCGAGTTCTCGCAGACCACCGCGGCCAGTGTGGACCGGCTGGCCACCGAGAAGCTGCGCGAGCTGCCGCCCGAGGAGTTCGTCGAAATGCTCTACACCGCCATCGAACAGGACGCCTGGCTGCTCTACGCGCACGGCGGCGCGCTTGGGGTGCTCGTCGGCGCCCTGCATCTGCTGGTCTTCGGAGTGTGATCATGGACGACAACCTGCCCGACAAGCCCGAGCAGCAGGCGATCCCGACCGATCTGGTGGGGTTGGCGCGGCTGGCCGGGTTGTCGGTGCGTCAGATCGTCGGCGCGGTCACCTCCGGTGCCCTGCACTCGGCGCTGGAGCTGGCCGAGGACATCCGCGCCGGGGAACCGATGTCGCAGATCCTCGACGAGCGGGTCGAGTCGTTGCGCCGGATCGCGTTGAGCGCGTTGGGCCTGACCGGTACCGCGACCGGCCTCTACGGCCCGCCCGATCCGGTCGCCGAGGATCTGCGCGCGATGGGCGACGCGATGATCACCGAGGGCTGGGATTCCGCGCAGCAGCCCCGCGATCTGCATCCCTCGTTCGTGCCGATCCTGCACGACCTGACCCCCGACGAGGCCCGGATTCTGCGGTTCCTGGCGGTGGCGGGCCCGCAACCGGCGATCGACATCCGCACCAAGACGCCGTTCGGGATCGGGTCGCAGCGCCTGGCCGACGGCATCACCATGATCGCCTACATGGCCGGGTGTGCCATTCCCGAACGCGACCACCACTATCTGGGCAACCTGAGCAGGCTCGGGCTGGTGCGGTTCTCCACCGAACCGGTCGCCGACTTCCGCCGCTACGCCTTCCTGGAGGCGCAGCCGGCCGCGCAGGCCGCCTACAAGTCGGTGAAGATGCGCGCGATCAGTTCCTATCGCAGCATCTATCTGTCGGTGTTCGGCAAACAGTTCTGCGAGGCGTGTTTCGTGCTCGACGACTACACCGGGGGCGGCTGGGCAGGCGATGATCGCGGTGACATCTACCTGGGTAAGGGCCCCCGGTTGCCGTGATCAGTCCTTGCCGCGCAACGCGTCGAGCACGTCGGCGAACATCACCGATTTGATCGCGGTCATCGTCGGCTGGTCCTTGGCGCCGATCGGGGCCAGCAGGGCCAGGGCGGTGTCGAGGACTTCGGCCTCGGGGGCGGTGGCGTCGACCAGGTCGACCGAGAGCGCGGTGCCCGCGTCGTAGCGGCGGCCGGTGGTCATGGCCGCGACCGCGGTCTTGGGTGGCACCTTGGCCTGGATGAGCGCGGCCATGCCGTTGGTGAACGGGATGCGGATGTCGGCTTCGGGGAAGCAGAAGTAGCCGCGGTCGGTGCGCATCACGCGATAGTCGTGGGCGATGGCCAGCATCGCGCCCGCGCCGAAGGCGTGGCCGTTGAGCGCGGCGGCGGTCGGCATCGGCAGGGTCAGCACGCGCCCGAACAGGGTGTGCACGGCTTCGACGTATTCGGTGGCGCGGTCGCCGTTGGCGGTGAGCCAGTCCAGGTCCAGGCCGTTGGAGTAGAACTTGCCGGTGGCGGTGGTGATCAGGGCGGCCGCGCCGTCGGCGACGACGGTGTCGAGGTGGGCGTGGATCTCGGTGAGGAAGTCGGGGGAGAAGCGGTTCTCGCCGTCGCCGAGGTCGAGCACGGCGATCGAATCGTGGTGGCGCAGGGTGGGCATGGGGTTCCTTTCAGCGGGGACCGTGTTCGAGCACGGCACGGACGGCGGCCCGCAGATGGGCGCGGGCCAGGGGATCGGTGAGCCGGTCGCGGCGCAGCAGCAGCGCGGTGGGCAGGTCGACCAGGCAGGCGGTGACGGTGGCGACCCCGCGTTTGTCGGCGCGGCCCCACAGGGCGCGGGCCAGGCGGGTGAGCACCGAGAGCAGGGCGGTGTCGGTGGCGGCGATCCGCTCGGCCAGTTCGGCGGGCAGTTCCTCGTCGAGCAGTTCGGCGCGGTCGACCACCAGCAGCAGGCGTGCGGAGTCGGGGTGGAGTTCGGCGAGCCGGGCCGGGGTCTCGGCGGCTTCGACCACCGCGGCGAGGCGGGTCTCGGGGTCGGTGGCGGCCAGGGCGGCGGTGACGGGTGCCGCTTGCAGGTCCAGGAAGCGGTGCGCGGCGCGTAACCAGGTGCGTGCCAGTACGTCTCGGCGCGAGCCGAAGCTGTGGTAGAGCGCGCCGTTGGACATGCCGGTGGCGGCGGCGACCGCGCGCACCGTCACCGCGGCGGGCCCGGAGCGGGCGGCGAAGGTCTCGGCGGCGTCCAGGACGGTCTCCGGGTCGTGGGTGCGCGGTCTCGGCATGAACAAAAGTTTACAGAGCGTGCGCTCTGTTATTCCATCCGGATCCACTTCGCACCGCCCTGTGCACGGATTATGTTCGCGCGCTTGCCATTTCAGAACGTCTCGCGGCGCGAGCGCCACAGCGTAGATTTCGTTACGCTCGCGCGGGGCAACGTTACGATGGGGTACTGTTCGCATTCTTCGGCCCTGCCCGCACGAACAGAACGGCATCGCGATGTCCCGAGTTGTCACCAAGGAGCAGTACTTCGACACCGCTGTGGCGGTGCTCGCCGAGTTCGGCTTCAAAGGACTCAACATCGGTGTGCTGTGCCGTCGCCTCGGGGTCACCAGCGGCTCGTTCTACCACCACTTCGGTTCCTGGCAGGGCTTCGTCGACACCCTGCTCGAACACTGGGAGAACCGGCAGATGATCGAGCTACGCACCCTCGACGTCGGGCAGGGCGACCCGGACGCCGACGTGCGCGCCATGTCGGCACTGGCGGGCGGGCTCGAACACGGCGCCGAGGCCGCGCTGCGCGCCTGGGCGGCCAACGACGAATCGGTGCACGTCACCGTCAAACGCGTCGACGAATCCCGGCGCCGCGCCGTGTTCCGGGTCATCGACGGCGTGGTCGGCGACGAGGCCACCTCCACGGTGGTCACCGAGGTGGGCATGGCGATGCTCATCGGCTACCAGCAGCTCGCCGCCACCGGCGAACCCACCGCCCTCGACGATCTGCTCGCCGAGTACGCCCGCCTGATCTACTCGCACCGCACAGCCTGATTCAGCCCAGCAGTTCGTCGACGTAGCACCAGCGCCACACCTCACCGGGTTCGACGCTGCGCATCACCGGATGCCCGGTCGAACGATGGTGCGCGGCGGCGTGATTGCCCGGCGAGGACTCACAGCAGCCGATGGTGCCGCACGCCGTGCACAGCCGCAGATGCACCCAGCTCAGCCCCGCGGCGACACAGTCCGCGCACACCAGCTCGCCCTCGGGTTCGCGCAGCAGCGGCGCCTGTTCCAGATGCGCGCAGCCGGCCGGTCCGGCACTGCCCAGCGGTTCGGGGCGTTGTTCGTCGTCGGCCTCGTCGAACCGGTCGATCATGGATTCCTCGAGGTCGAGCCGGGCCAGCACGTGCTGGAGGATGTCGTAGTCGACGCTGCCCGCGTCACGCACCCGCAGCACCGTGTCGCGTTCGGCGGCGAGCATGGCCAGGCGCAGCCGCCGGTATTCGGCCGTGGGCGTGGCCATTTCGGCCTCGGGGCGGCCCAGCCGTTCCCAGGCGGCGTTGGTGCGCCAGATCAGGCGCTGACGCAGCGATTCGACGACCTGGACCGGGGTGTCGGGACCGATGCGGCGGTCGAGTTCGGCCAGGCCCGCGGTGGCGGCCTGTTGCAGCAGTTCGGCTTTCACCAGCGCGTCCTCGGCGCGGGTCGGACCACGCAGCTTCAGCAGCCGCACCAGCCACGGCAGCGAGGTGCCCTGCACCAGCAGCGTGCCGCCGACCACCACCAGTGCCAGCAGTTTCAGCACCGGCAGCTGCGGGGTGGAGGCGGGCAGCAACAGCACCGCCGCCAAGGTCACCACACCGCGCATGCCCGCCCACGAGACCACCGCGGCGTGGCTCAACGGCTCGGTGGCGCGTCCGAACAGTCGCGCCACCAGCACCGGCGTACACACCCACACCGGGCGCGCCAGCATCACCGCGGCCAGCACCGCCAGCGCCGTGAGCACCAGCAGCTGCCGGTCCAGGCCGCTGTGCCAGGCGTCCTCGACGATCCAGCGCACCTGCAAACCGATGACCAGGAACACCGCGCTCTCCAGAATGAACTGCACGGTGCGCCAATTGGTGGTCTCGGCGACCCGGGAGGCCGCGCCCTGCCAGCGTTGCGCGCCGTGGCCCAGGATCATCCCGCACACCACCACCGCGATCACCCCGGAGGCGTGGAAGTGCTCGGCGGGCAGGTAGGCCACGAACGGGGCCAGCAGCGAGACCGAGGTGTCGAGCACCGGATCGCTGATGCGCCGGCGCACCACCACCAGCAGTGCCGCGACCGCCGCGCCGACCACGGCGCCACCGACCGCGGCCAGCAGGAAGTCCCCGCCGATCTGCCACACCGTCACCACTCCGGCCATCGCGGCGATGGCGCTGCGCAGCGACACCAGCGCGGTCGCGTCGTTGAACAGCGACTCGTCCTCGAGCACCGTGACGATGCTGCGCGGCATACCCGTACGGCGCGCGATCGCGGTGGCCGCCACCGCGTCCGGTGGCGCCACCACCGCGCCCAGGGCCACGGCCGCGGCGAAGGGCACCGGCAGCAGCAGCCACACCACCAGCGCCACCGCGAAGGTGCTGAACAACACCAGCCCCACCGACAGTGAGGCGATGGTGCGCAGGTTGTCCTTGAAGTCGACCAGGGAGGTGCGCAGCGCGGCGGTGTAGAGCAGCGGCGGCAACAGCCCCAGCAGCACCACCTCCGGTTCCAGATGCACCTGCGGCACCATCGGCACATAGGACGCGGCGACCCCGGCCAGGGTGAGCACCAGCGGTTCGGACACCCCGAAGCGGCGGGCCAGCGCTGCCAGCGCGGTCGCCGAACCGATCAGAACCACCAACCCGATCGCGATATCCACCCGCGCATTCTCGCACCCGACGACCATTCGGTCGGGGCACGTCACCTACCGCCGCGGGGGTCAGCCGGTTTGTGCGGTGTCGGTGAGGTGGTCGACCGAGCCCCAGACGCGCAGGGCGAGGCGGGGGCCTTCGCGGCGCCATTGCGAGACCGAGGCGTTGGGGACCGGTTCCAGCGAGTCCGGGACGGGGGCGCCGAGGCCGTCGAGGATGTAGCGCAGGGAGAGGACGACCGCGTCGTGGGACACCACGAGTACCTGTTCTCCAGCGGCGACGGTGTCGAGTTCGTCGAGGAAGCTACGGACCCGTAGTGCCACGTCGGCCAGTGATTCCCCGCCCGGCGGCCGGTAGACCCAGTTGCCGACCAGTTCGCGCCGTGCCGCTTCCTCGGGGGAGCGGCGTCGGATGGCCCGGTAGGGGTGTAGTTCGAAGATGCCCATCTCGCGGTCGCGCAGCCGTTCGTCGACCAGGGTGCGGATCGGGCGCAGGTGCCGGTCGCGGGTGACGGCGGCCTCGGCCATGAGCGCCCAGGTGAGCCGGGTGCGCAGGTAGGGGGAGCAGGCCACCAGGGTGGGGCGCTGGGCCGAGGACAGTCCGGCCAGCCAGTCGCCGAGACGGCGGGCCTGCCATTCGCCGTAGCCGGTCAGTTCGACGGCGGCGTCGGTGCCGCGCATGGGCCGGGATTCGGTGGCCGGGTCGGCGAACCAGGCGTTGGCCTGGCTCTGGGCGTGGCGCACCGCCCACAGTCCGGCCAGTGCGCGCGGCGCGGTCAGGCCCTCGGGCAGTGGTGTCCACCCGCGGCGGTGTTCGACGGTCATCGGTGGTCCTCGCTGGGAATACCGGCGTCGTCGCCGATGTTGCACCCACTATTTGAACGTATGTCCAGTTATGTTGCGGCGGACCCCGCCGACCGACACGCCGTCAGGAGGCTCGCTTGACCACCAGAGTAGAGATCTGGACCGACATCAACTGCCCGTTCTGTTACTTGGGCAAGGCCCGCTTCGACCAGGCGCTGGCCGGCTTCGAGCACCGTGACGACGTCGAGGTTGTCCACCGCTCCTTCGAACTCGACCCCACCCTGCCCGCCGACGAGTCCGGCCCGGTCATCCCACACATCGCCGCCAAATACGGCATCAGCGTCGAACAGGCCGCCGCCAACGAACGCGGCATCGGCGCCCAGGCCGCCGAACTCGGCCTGCCCTACCGCACCAGCGGCCGCGACTACGGCAACAGCTTCGACATGCACCGCCTGCTGCACTACGCCCTCGACCAGGACCGCCAGGGCGCACCGGTCGACGCCCTCTACGCCGCCAACTTCGCCGAGCAGGCACCGGTCTTCGCCGACACCGAACGCCTCGTCGCAGTCGCCGTGGGGGCCGGGCTCGACGAGACCGCCGTGCGCGCGGTGCTCGCCGACCCCGACGCCTACGCCGAGGCGGTCCGCCGCGACGAACGCCAGGCCGCCCAGCTCGGCGCCACCGGTGTCCCGTTCTTCGTGCTGGACAACAAGTACGCCGTCTCCGGCGCCCAGCCCACCGAGGTGTTCACCCAGGCACTGACCACCGCCTGGAACGACCGCCCGGCACCGGTCGTCGTGGCCGCCGACGACGCCACCTGCGGACCCGACGGCTGCGCGATCTGACCGGTCCCGCACGTTGACGCGCCCACACCCCGCTGCCAGGATCGATGGGGTTCGGTCTGTCCCGAGAGTCACCGTCGACGTGAGGGCCCACCATGAAGGCAGTCCAGTATCGAACCCCCGGCAGCGCACCGGAAGTCGTCACCGTTCCCGATCCGGAACCCGGCCCCGGTGAGATCCTGCTCCAGGTCGCGGCCGCCGGCGTCTGCCACTCCGATATCGCCGTGATGAGCATGCCCGGCGACCAGCTGCCCTTCCCACTGCCGTTGACCCTGGGCCACGAAGGCGCTGGCCGGGTCGCGGCACTGGGTGCCGGAGTCACCGGAGTCGAATTGGGGGAGATGATGGCGGTTTACGGGCCGTGGGGGTGCGGGTTGTGCCGTCAGTGTGCGCACGGGCAGGAGAACTACTGCCTGCGCGCCGCCGAACTCGGCATCTTCCCGCCCGGGCTCGGCGCGCCCGGCGCGATGGCCGAGTACATGATCGTCGACGACATCCGCCATCTCGTACCGTTGCGCGGGCTGGACCCGGTGCAGAACGTCTCACTCACCGACGCGGGCCTGACCCCCTATCACGCGATCAGCCTGTCGCTGCCCAAACTGGTGCCCGGCTCGACCACGGTCGTCATCGGCGCGGGCGGTCTCGGCCACGTCGCCATCCAGCTGCTGCGCGCGCTCACCGCCACCCGGATCATCGCGCTGGACCTCTCCGAGGAACGCCTGGAGCTGGCCCGCCGCGTCGGCGCCCACGAGACGGTGCTCTCCGACGAGCAGGCCCCCGACCGCATCAAATCCCTCACCGGCGGCGAAGGTGCCCAGGTGATCCTCGATTTCGTCGGCGCCCCACCCACGACCGCCATCGCGGCCGCGGCCGCCGGGGTCGACTCCGACATCACCGTCGTCGGGCTCGGTGGCGGCACCGTCGCCGTCGGATTCGGCTCGCTGCCCTACCAGACCACCGTCACCTCGCCCTACTGGGGCAGCCGCCGCGAACTGATCGAAGTGCTCGAACTGGCCCACCACGGCGCGGTCGACGTGCACGTGGAAACCTTCGGCATCGACGAAGCGCCGCTGGCCTACGAACGCCTGCACGCCGGGACGATCACCGGGCGCGCGGTCATCGTGCCCACCAGCTGATCCCGCGTCCGATACGGTGGAGCACGCTCGCACCGATCGACCGCTGCCTGCTGGAGGCGTCTTGCGCATCATCGTCCGGATCCTGGCCGTGCTGGCCGTCCTGCTCGGCGCCGCCGCACCGGCATTCGCCGCGCCCACGGTCGACGACACCACCGGCCGCAAGATCGACGAACTGCTCACCGTGCGCGCCGAGGCGGGCGCCCTGTCCCGCCCGGACCTGCTGGCCCGGCTCTCGGAGCGACTGCTGGGCACCCCCTACGGCGCGAACATGCTGATCGGATCGGCCACCGAGCCCGAACAACTCGTCATCGACCTGCGCCGCGTGGACTGCTTCACCTTCCTCGACTACATCGAAGCCGCCTCCCGCTCGGCCGACCGCGACCAGTTCGCCACCAACCTGGTGGCCACCCGCTACGTCGACAGCCGCGTCGAATTCGCCCAGCGCAAACACTTCTTCACCGACTGGGCCACCACCCGCCCCCTGGCCACCGACATCACCGCGAGCCTGAGCCCCGCCGCGGTCACGATCACCAAACACCTCAACGCCAAAGCCGACGGCACCACCTACCTGCCCGGCCTGCCCGTCACCGACCGCGCCGTCACCCACATCCCCGCCGCCGCCGTCGACCCGGACGTGGTGGCGGGCCTGCGCACCGGCGACTTCCTCGGCGCCTACACCCCCGAGTCCGGCCTCGACGTCACCCACGTCGGCCTCGTCGTGCAGACCGCGAACGGCCCGGTGTTCCGCAACGCCTCGTCCCTGGCGGAGTACCAGGTCGTCGACACCCCGCTCATCGACTACGTCCGCAGTGTCCCGGGCATCGTGGTCCTGCGTCCCGTGTGAGCATCCACCGCCACCGCACTCCCCGTGCCGGGTGAACTAGGCCGGGCGTGAGACGATCGTGCAGGTGACCAGCATGCCCGAACGCGCCCCCCACCTGCGCGAACTCGCTCTGCTGCGTCGTGTCCGGGACCGGATCGACCGCGAATACGCCCGGCCCCTCGATGTGGAGGCGCTCGCTCGCGGTGTGCACATGTCCGCCGGGCATCTGAGCCGTCGTTTCCGTGCCGCCTACGGTGAATCGCCCTACTCGTATCTGATGACCCGCCGGATCGAGCGCGCGATGGCGCTGCTGCGGCGCGGCGACCTGAGTGTCACCGAGGTGTGTTTCGAGGTCGGTTCGTCGTCGCTGGGCACCTTCAGCACCCGGTTCACCGAACTCGTCGGCGTGCCGCCCAGTGTCTACAAACAGCAGGCCGCCGCCACCGAGGGCATGCCATCGTGCGTGGTCAAGAAGGTGACCAGACCGATCAGGAATCGAGAAGCACCCGCATCGACCGATCACTAGCGTGGTCGACATGACCATCACCATCCACCAGAGCTACCTGCCCCACGACGACGCCGACGCCGCGCTGGCCTTCTACCGCGACAAGCTCGGCTTCGAGGTCCGCAACGATGTCGGCTACAACGGCCTGCGCTGGATCACCGTCGGCCCCGCAGACCAGCCCGACACCTCGATCGTGCTGACCCCGCCCGCCGCCGACCCCGGCATCACCGACGACGAACGCCGCGTCATCGCCGAGATGATGGCCAAAGGCACCTACGCCGGGGTCAACCTCGCCACCGACGACCTCGACGGCCTGTTCGAGAAGCTGCAGGCAGGCGACATCGACGTCGTACAGGAACCCACCGACCAGCCCTACGGCATCCGCGACTGCGCCTTCCGCGATCCCGCGGGCAACCTGATCCGTATTCAGCAGCTCGGATAGGTCAGACCCTGTCGATACGATCGAGCGGCGACGCCGACCATCCCGAGGGAGACCCATGAGCACGGCCAGGAAATCCGGCACCACAGCCACCGTGGAGCCCGCCGACAGCCACGACCTGATCCGGGTGCACGGCGCCCGCGTGAACAATCTGCGCGACATCAGCGTCGAGATCCCCAAGCGCAGGCTCACCGTGTTCACCGGCGTGTCCGGGTCGGGCAAGAGCTCGCTGGTCTTCGGCACCATCGCCGCCGAATCGCAGCGGCTGATCAACGAGACCTACAGCGCGTTCGTGCAAGGTTTCATGCCCAGTCAGGCTCGCCCCGACGTCGATGTCCTCGACGGGCTCACCACCGCCATCCTCGTCGACCAGTCCCGCCTGGGTGCCGACCCGCGCTCCACGGTCGGCACCGTCACCGACGCCAACGCCATGCTGCGCATCCTGTTCAGCCGCCTCGGTGACCCGCACATCGGCTCGTCGCAGGCGTTCTCGTTCAATGTGGCCTCCATCAGCGGCTCCGGCGCGGTCGCGGTGGAGAAGCACGGCGTCACCGTGAAGGAGCGGCGCAGCTTCTCGGTCACCGGCGGCATGTGTCCCACCTGTGAGGGCAAGGGCACCGTCAACGACATCGACCTCACCCAGCTCTACGACGAGAACAAGTCCCTCGACGAGGGCCCGTTCACCATCCCCGGCTACAGCATGGACGGCTGGATGGGCCGGATCTACAAGGGCAGCGGCTTCTTCGACCCGGCGAAACCGATCAAGAAGTACACCAAGAAACAGCTCGCCGACCTGCTCTACAAGGAACCGACCAAGATCAAGGTCGACGGTATCAACCTCACCTACGAGGGCCTGATCCCCAAGATCCGCAAATCCATGCTGTCCAAGGACGTCGAAGCCCTGCAACCGCATGTGCGGGCCTTCGTCGAACGCGCCGTCACTTTCGGCACCTGCCCCGACTGCGACGGCACCCGGCTCAGTGCCGAGGCCCGCTCGTCCAAGATCGACGGGATCAGCATCGCCGACGCGTGCGCCATGCAGATCACCGATCTGGCCGAATGGGTCAAGGGCGTCGAGGACCCGTCGGTGGCGCCGCTGCTGGAATCGTTGCGCCAGACCCTGGACTCGTTCGTCGAGATCGGCCTGGGCTACCTGTCGCTGTCGCGGCCCTCGGGCACCCTGTCCGGCGGTGAAGCCCAGCGCGTCAAGATGATCCGGCACCTGGGGTCCTCGCTCACCGACGTCACCTACGTCTTCGACGAACCCACCGCGGGCCTGCACCCGCACGACATCCAGCGCATGAACGAGCTGCTGCTGAGGCTGCGCGACAAGGGCAACACGGTGCTGGTGGTCGAGCACAAGCCCGAGACCATCGCCATCGCCGACCACATCGTCGACATCGGTCCCGCCGCGGGCTCCAAGGGCGGCACCATCTGCTTCGAGGGCAGCGTGGACGGGCTGCGCGCCAGCGGCACCGTCACCGGCCGCCACTTCGACGACCGGGCCGCGGTCAAGGACAGTGTGCGCACACCCGACGGCGCGTTGAAGATCCGTGGCGCCGTCGCCAACAACCTGCGCGAGGTCGACGTCGACATCCCGCTCGGGGTGCTCGTCGCGGTCACCGGTGTCGCCGGTTCGGGCAAGAGCTCGCTGGTGCACGGTTCCATCCCGCTCGACGAGGGTGTCATCTCCATCGACCAGGCCCCCATCAAGGGGTCCCGGCGCAGCAACCCGGCCACCTACACCGGCCTGCTCGACCACATCCGCAAAGCCTTCGCCAAGGCCACCGGCGCCAAACCGGCCCTGTTCAGCGCCAATTCCGAAGGCGCGTGCCCGAACTGCAACGGCGCGGGCGTCGTCTACACCGACCTGGCCATGATGGCCGGAGTCTCCACGGTGTGTGAAGTGTGTGAGGGCAAGCGATTCCAGGCCGACGTGCTCGAACTGAGATTCGCGGGCAAGAACATCAGCGAAGTGCTCGCCATGCCCGTCGACGAGGCCCGCGAATACTTCGGTGCGGGCGAGGCCCGCACCCCGGCCGCGCACAAGATCCTCACCCACCTCACCGAGGTCGGGCTCGGCTACCTGACGATCGGCCAGCCGCTGACCACCCTGTCCGGCGGTGAACGCCAGCGCCTGAAGCTGGCCACCCACATGTCCGACAAGGGCGGCACCTACATCCTCGACGAACCCACCACCGGCCTGCACCTGGCCGATGTCGAACAACTGCTGGGCCTGCTGGACCGGCTCGTCGACGCGGGCAAGTCCGTGATCGTCGTCGAACACCACCAGGCCGTGATGGCCCACGCCGACTGGATCATCGACCTGGGTCCCGGCGCGGGCCACGACGGCGGCAGCATCGTCTTCGAGGGCACCCCCGCCGAGCTGGTCGCCGCCCGTTCCACCCTCACCGGCCAGCACCTGGCCGACTACGTCGGCGCCTGAACACGCTGGTGTCCTCCGCCTGCCGGGGGGAGGACACCAGCACCGCTCACCCGCGCACGTGCAGCCCGAAACCGGTGCGGCCCACCGGCTCCAGGCCCGCTTTGAGCCGCAGTGACGGGATCTCGTAGTCGCCGAAGTTCTGCCGACGGAACGCGATCGGCTCGGTGGAGTCCACGGTGCGCAGCCGCTCGCGCCAC
>NZ_JBSGDP010000086.1:0-20799 GCF_053602435.1 Nocardia sp. NPDC004415 | reverse complement strand
GGGCGATCGAGGGCTGCGCGGTGAGCGCGGACTCGATCTCGCCGAGCTCGATGCGCAGACCGCGCAGCTTCACCTGGAAGTCGGTGCGGCCCAGGTACTCCAGCTCACCGTGCTCGGTCCAGGTGACCAGGTCACCGGTGCGGTACATGCGCTCGCCGGGCGCGAACGGGTCGGCGACGAAGCGGTCCATGGTGAGGTCGGGGCGGCCGACATACCCGTGGGCCAGCTGCACGCCCGCCAGATAGAGCTCACCCGCGACACCCACCGGCACCGGCCGCAGTCGCGAATCCAGCACGTAGAGACGGGTGTTGAAGACCGGGGCGCCGATCGGCACGGTGTCGAGGTCGGCGTCGGTGACCTCGTGGAAGGTCACGTCGACCGCGGCCTCGGTGGGGCCGTACAGGTTGTGCAGGGCCGCGCCGGTCAGCTCGCGCAGGCGCTGGGCGGTGGGCGCGGGCAGCGCCTCACCGGAGGCGAACACATTGCGCAGCGAGACACAGTCCGCGGCAAGCGGTTCGGTGACGAACACGGCCATCATCGACGGCACGAAGTGCACCGTGGTGACCTGCTCGGCCGCGATGAGCCGGGCCAGGTAGGCCGGGTCGCGGTGCCCGTCGGGCTTGGCGACCACCAGGCGCGCGCCGACCTGCAAGGGCCAGAAGAACTCCCACACCGACACGTCGAACGTGGCGGGCGTCTTCTGCAACACCACGTCGTCGGCGGCCAGGCCGTAGGCGGCGTGCATCCACACCAGGCGGTTGACGATGGCCGCGTGGCTCACCGCCACACCCTTCGGACGGCCGGTCGAACCGGACGTGAAGATGACGTAGGCCGTATTGCCCGAGCGCAGCGGCCGGTGCCGGTCGGCGTCGGTGACCGGCTCGGCCGAATGGCCGGACAGATCCAGCTCGTCGATGCGCACCTCGCGACCCGCCGCGGCGGGCAGGCTCTCGCCGGAGGTCAGCACGCACACCGGCTGGGCGGTGTCGAGGATGTGCTCGATGCGCTCGGCCGGGTGATCGGGGTCCAGCGGCACGTACGCGCCACCGGCGGCCGAGACGGCGTACATGCCGACCAGCAGGTCGATCGAACGCCGCATGCCGAGGGCCACATAGCTTTCCGGGCCGACACCGGCGTCCTTGAGCCAGCGCGCCAGCTGACGCACCCGGCCCGCGAACTCGGCGTAGGACAGACTCGTCCCCTCGAAGGTGAGAGCGGTCGCGTCGGGCGTGCGGGCGACCTGGGCCTCGAAGAGGGCGTGCAGGGTGGCCGGGTCGTCCTCGCTGGGGGTGCTCAGCGCGGCGTCGGTGGCGAACTCGGTGTCGTTCCAGCGGTCCAGCACCAGGGTGCGCTCGGCGGCGTCGAGCAGTTCGATGTCACCGACGGCGGCCGAAGGGTCGGCCACGATGGCGGTGAGTACGCGCAGCAGGCGCGCGCCGAAGGTCGTCGCGAAACCGGCGTCGAAGAGGTCGGTGGCGTAGACGAGTTCGGCGTCGAGGTGACTGTCGTCGTCGGCCGGGACCTCGCTGAGCGCGAGTTGCAGGTCGAACTTGGCGGTGTGCTGGTCGATACCCAGTTCCGAGACCGTCAGGCCGGGCAGTTCCAGGGTGGTGCGGCCCAGGTTCTGGAACGAGAGCATCACCTGGAACAGCGGGTGGCGCGACTGCGAGCGCGCCGGGTTGAGCACCTCGACCAGGCGCTCGAACGGCACGTCGGCGTGGGCGAAGGCGGCCAGGTCGCGTTCGCGGACCTGGGTGAGCAGCTCGGTGAAGGAGGCGGCCGGGTCGACCTCGGCGCGCAGCACCAGGGTGTTGACGAACATGCCGACCAGGTCGTCGAGGGCCTGCTGGCCACGGCCCGCCACCGGCGTGCCGATGGCGATGTCGGCGGTGCCCGACAGGCGCGAGAGCAGCACGGCGAAGGCGCTGTGCACCACCATGAACAGGGTGGTGCCGCGCTGGTGAGCCAGCTGGTTGAGCGCTTCCACGAGCTCGCCGGGCACCTCGAAGCGGTGCGTGCCTGCCTGGTACGTGGCCTGCGCGGGCCGCGACTTGTGGCCGAGGCGCAGTTCGTCGGGCAGGTCGGCCAGCGCGTCGCGCCAGTGGTCGAGCTGCTCGGAGATCAGCGAGGTGGGGTCGTTCTCGTCGCCGAGGGTCTCGCGCTGCCACAGCGCGTAGTCGACGTACTGCACCTCCAGCGGCGGCCAGCCCGGCTCGGCGTTGGCGGTGCGCGCCACGTAGGCGGTCATCAGGTCGCGCACCAGCGGGCGCAGCGAGAAACCGTCGGCGGCGATGTGGTGGACCACCATCACCAGCACGTGCTCGCGTTCGCTGAGCTCGTAGACGCGCAGGCGCACCGGCGCGGCGGCGGTGACGTCGAAACCGCGGCGGGCGAACTCGTAGAGCGAGATCGCCATGTCGGTCTCGTCGGCCTCGATCAGTTCCACCTCGGGAATCGAGACCGCGGCCGCGAGGACCTTCTGGTAGGCGGTGCCGTCGTGCGACGGGTACACCGTGCGCAGCGACTCGTGCCGGGCGATCACGTCGGCGACCGCGCCGCGCAGGGCGGGCAGGTCGAGCAGGCCCTGCAGGCGCACCGCGACCGGGATGTTGTAGGTGCCCGAATCGCCGGTGTCGGCCAGGTCGAAGCGGTTGAGGAACCACATGCGCTGCTGCGCGAGCGACAGCGGCGGATGCTCGGGACGCTGCCGCGCGGTGAGTTCGGCGCGCAGACCGGTGCCCGCGTGCGATTCCACCCGCGCCGCCAGCGCGCCGACCGTGGGCGCCTCGAACAGGGTGCGCACGCCGACCTCGGCGTCGAGCGCCTTGCTCAGCCGCGCGGCCACCTGGGTGGCGACCAGCGAGTTGCCGCCGAGGGCGAAGAAGTCGTCGTCCACGCCGACGCGTTCGGCGCCGAGCAGCTCGGCGAAGATCTCCGCGACGATCTCCTCGATCGGCGTGGCGGGCGCGCGGAACACCTTGGCCTCGAACACCGGCGCGGGCAGCGCCTTGCGGTCGAGCTTGCCGGAGGCGTTGAGCGGGAAGGCTTCCAGCACCACCAGCGCCGAGGGCACCATGTACGCCGGGAGTTCGGCGGTGATGCCCGCCTTCACCGCGGCCACGTCCAGCGCCGAATCCGGTTCGGGCACCACATAACCCACGAGCTGATCGCCCGCGTGCGCGTCGGCGCGCACGACCACGACCGACTGGGCGACGCCCGGCTGGGCCAGCAGCGTGGCCTCGATCTCGCCGAGCTCGATGCGCAGACCGCGCAGCTTCACCTGGAAGTCGGTGCGGCCCAGGTAGTTCAGTTCGCCGTCACGGGTCCAGGTGACGAGGTCACCGGTGCGGTACATCCGCGAACCGGCCTGCCCGTACGGGTTGGCCACGAAGCGGTCGGCGGTGAGGTCGGCGCGGTTGAGGTAGCCGACGGCGAGCTGTTCGCCCGCCAGATACAGCTCACCCGCGACGCCGGGGGCCACCGGGTGCAGGCGCGAATCCAGCACGAACACCTTGGTGTTCCACACCGGACGGCCGATCGGCACCGACTCCACATCGGCGTCGACGACCTCGTGATAGGTGACGTCGACCGCGGCCTCGGTGGGACCGTAGAGGTTGTGCAGGCGGGCGCCGGTCAGCTCGCGCAGGCGCTGCGCGGTGGGCGCGGGCAGCGCCTCACCCGAGGCGAACACCTGACGCATCCGCACGGCACTGCCGTTGCCGTTGTTGCCCAGCGTCGAGACGAACACCGACAGCATCGAGGGCACGAAGTGCGCGGTGGTGATACCGCGCTCGGCGATGACCTGCGCGAGGTACACCGGATCGCGGTGACCGTCGGGCTTGGCGACGACCAGGCGCGCGCCGGTCTGCAAGGGCCAGAAGAACTCCCACACCGACACGTCGAAGGTGGCGGGCGTCTTCTGCAGCACCGCGTCGGCGGCGTCGATCGGGTACTCGTGCTGCATCCACAGCAGCCGGTTGACGATCGCCGCGTGATCGACGGCCACGCCCTTGGGGCGGCCGGTCGAACCCGAGGTGAAGATGACGTAGGCGGTATTGGTCGCCCGCAGCGGACGGGTGCGCTCGGCGTCGGTGATCGGCGCGGCACCGAAATCGGCGGGCAGCTCGATGTTCTCGACGGCCAGCACGGTCGCGCCGTCGGCCTCGAAACCGTCGCGGCGGCTGGTGAGCACCAGCTGCGGCTGCGCGGTCTCGATGATGTGGCCGATGCGGTCGGCGGGCTGATCCGGGTCCAGCGGCACATAGGCCGCACCGGTCTGCAGCACCGCGTACATGGCGACGACGAGTTCGGTGGAGCGCCGGATGGCAAGGGCCACCTGCGAACCCGGGCCGACGCCCTCGGCGATGAGCTTGCGGGCGATGCGGTTGGCCCGCTCCTGCAGCTCGCGGTAGGTCAGTTCCTCGTTCTCGAAGACCAGCGCGACCGCGTCGGGGGTGCGCTCGACCTGCGCGTCGAACAGCGAGACCAGGTTGGCCTCCGGCACGGCACGCGCGGTGTCGTTCCAGTCGACGAGGACCTGCGCGTGCTCCTCGGGCGCGAGCAGATCGATGTCACCGACGGCCACTTCCGGCTCGGCGACGATGGCGGCGAAGATGTTGTCCAGGCGCCGCGCGAAGGCGGCGATGGTGGACTCCTCGAAAAGGTCCAGCGCGTAGGAGAACTCGGCCGACATGCCGCCGGCCTCGCCGTCGGTGTCCTGCACCTCGGTCAGCGTGAGCTGCAGGTCGAACTTGGCCAGCTGCGAGTCGTAGTCGATGCCGCTGACCGACAGGCCGGGCAGTTGCAGCGAGGCCTGCTTGTTGTTCTGGAACGACAGCATCACCTGGAACAGCGGGTGACGTGCCTGCGAACGCGGCGGGTTGAGCACCTCGACGAGCCGCTCGAACGGCACGTCGGCGTGCGCGAACGCCTGCAGGTCGGTCTCGCGGGCCTGGTCGAGCAGGGTCGCGAAAGAGGTGGCGCCCTCGACCTGCGAGCGCAGCACCAGGGTGTTGACGAACATGCCGACCAGGTCGTCGAGGGCCTGGTCACCACGACCGGCCACCGGCGTGCCGATGGCGATGTCGCTGGTGCCGCTGGCGCGGGCCAGCAGCACGGCCAGCGCGCTGTGCATGACCATGAACAGCGAGGCGTTGTAGCGGCGGCCCAGTTCGACCAGGGCACGCTGGGTGTCACCGGAGATGACGAAGCTGTAGGTGCCACCCCGATAGGTGGCCACCGGCGGACGCGGGTGGTCGGCCGGGAGCACCAGTTCGTCGGGCAGATCGGCGAGTTCGCGGGTCCAGTAGTCGATCTCGGAGGAGATCAGCGACTTGGGGTCGTCCTCGGAGCCGAGTACCTCGCGCTGCCACAGCGCGTAATCGGCGTACTGGACCGGCAATTCGGCCCAGGTCGGCGCCTCCCACGAAGTGCGCGCGGCGTAGGCGACGATGACATCGCGCGACAGCGGCGCCATCGACCAGCCGTCGGCGGAGATGTGGTGCACCACCATGCCGAGCACGTACTCGGTCTCGCTGATCTCGAAGAGCCGTGCGTGCAGCGGGACTTCGCTGGTGACGTCGAAGGCCATCGAGGCCAGATCGATCAGATGGTCGATGAGGTTGTCCTCGGTGACCCGGTACGGGGTCAGGTCGGGGACGATCTGGGCGGCGTCGAGCACCACCTGCACCGGGCCGTTGCCCGATTCGGGGAACACGGTGCGCAGCGACTCGTGCCGGTCGATCACGTCGATCACGGCGACCTGCAGCGCGGCCACGTCGAGTTCGCCGGAGAGCCGGATGGCGACCGGGATGTTGTTGACCGCCGAGGCGGTGTCGAAGCGGTTGAGGAACCACATGCGCTGCTGGGCCAGCGACAGCGGCACCAGATCGGGCCGCTCGCGCGCGACCAGCGCCTTGCGGGCACCGTCACCGGCCTGCGACTCCACCCGCGCGGCCAGCGCCGCGACGGTGGGTGCCTCGAACAGCATGCGCACCGGCACCCGGGTGTCCAGGGCGATGCCGATACGCGAGGCCACCTGGGTGGCGATCAGCGAGTTGCCGCCGAGTTCGAAGAAGTCGTCCTCGACACCGACGCGGCTCAGCTCGAGCACATCGGCGAAGACCTGGGCCACGATCTGCTCGATCGGGGTGGTGGGGGCACGGAACTCGCGCACCTCGAACACCGGCGCGGGCAGCGCGCGACGGTCGAGCTTGCCGTTGACCGTCAGCGGGATCGCGGCCAGCACCATGATCGAGGACGGCACCATGTACGCCGGAAGGCGCTGTGCCACATGGTCGGTCAGGGCGGGGATGTCGATCGAGCTGCCGGGCACCGCGACCACGTAGGACACCAGCGAGGTGCTGCCGCCCTTGTTCTTGTGGCCGATGCTGACGGCGAAGTCGACGGTCTCGTGCGAGGCCAGCGCCGAGTCGATCTCGCCCAGCTCGATCCGGAAACCGCGGACCTTCACCTGGAAGTCGGAGCGGCCGACGTATTCGACATTGCGGTCGGCCGTCCAGCGCACCACGTCACCGGTGCGGTACATCCGCTGACCGGGAGCGTACGGGTTGGCGACGAAACGATCCGAGGTCAGCGCGGGACGCGCGTGGTAGCCGCGCGCCATGCCGACGCCGCCGATGTAGAGCTCACCGGCCACGCCCACCGGCACGGGGCGCAGGCGGTCGTCGAGGATCAGGGTGTGGACGCCACGGATGGGTCCACCGATGACGACCCGCTCCCCCGGGATCAGGCCCTGGGACAGGTTGGAGGCGATGGTGGTCTCGGTCGGGCCGTAGACGTTGCCGAGCATGCGGCGCGAACCGTCGGGCAGCGGCACCGCCCACTTGGTGACCAGCTCCGGCGGCACCGCCTCGCCACCGGCGGCGAGTACCCGCAGGTGATCGAGGCCGCGGGCGTCGAAGGTGGCCAGCGCGGCCGGGGTGACGAAGGCGTGGGTGACCTGCTCGGTGATGAGGATGTCGCGCAGTTCCTCACCGCCGTAGACCCCAGGCGGCACCACGACGAGCGTGCCGCCGCGACCCAGCGCCAGCAGCAGTTCCAGCACCGAGGCGTCGAACGAGGGCGAGGCGAAATGCAGTGCGCGGGTGTCGGTGTCGAGCGAGTACAGCTCGATCTGCTCGGCGCAGAAGTTGGCGACGCTGGCGTGGGTCACCACGACGCCCTTGGGCACACCGGTGGAACCGGAGGTGTAGATCAGGTACGCGGGCTGGGCGGGATCGGTCGGGCGGACCAGTTCGCGCGGGGCCAGCGGGGCATCGGAGATGTCGTCGAGATCGATGTCGTCGATCTCGAGCCAGCGCACCGTATCGGGCACCTCGCCCAGCTCGGCGCTGACCGTGATACCCACGGACACACCGGCATCGGCGATCATGTGCGCGATACGGTCGGCCGGGTAGTTCGGGTCGACGGGCACGAACGCGGCACCGGTCTTGGCGACCGACCACACCGCCAGCACCGACTCCAGCGAGCGCGGCACGGCCACGGCGACGAAGTCCTCGGCACCGAGGCCCTGCTGGATCAGCAAGCGCGCCAACTGGTTCGAGCGGCGATCCAACTCGCCATAGGACACAGCTGTCCCCTCGAACACCACGGCGGTGGCCTCGGTGTCGCGGGCGGCCTGGGCCATCAGCTGCGGCAGGGTGCGCGCGACCGCGGCGGGGGCGCCGTAGCGGGTGACCAGGTCGGTGCGTTCGGCGTCGTCGAGGACGTCGATCGCGCCGACGGTGACCGCCGGGTCGGCCAGGATGGCGTCGAGCACGCGGCGCCAGCGCAGCAGCAGCTCCTCGACGGTGGCCTGGTCGAACAGGTCGACGGCGTAGGTGAGCACGCCGGTCAGGCCCGAGAGCGAGCCGGTGGTGGTGTGCTCCTCGGTGAGCGTCCACTGCAGGTCGAACTTGGCCATGTCGACCTCGACCTCGTCGGCGCTGACCGTGAGACCGGGCAGCTCCAGCGTGCCGTGCGACATCTCCTGGAACGAGAGCACCACCTGGAACAGCGGGTGGCGCGCCTGCGAGCGCGAGGGGTTGAGCACGTCGACCAGGCGCTCGAACGGCACATCGGCATTGGCGAAGGCCGACAGGTCGGTCTCGCGGGTGCGCGCGAGGAACTCGCTGAACGGCTGGGCCGGGTCGACGTCGGAGCGCAACACCAGGGTGTTGACGAACATGCCGATCAGGTCGTCGAGGGCCTGCTCACCGCGGCCGGCGATGGGCGTGCCCACGGCGATGTCGGTGGTGCCGGACAGGCGCGCGAGCAGCACGGCCAGCGAGGCGTGCACCACCATGAACAGGGTGACGCCGTTGGCGCGGGCCAGCGCGGCCAGCTGGGCGTGGGTCTCGGCGTCGATGTCGAAGCCGACGCGTGCGCCGCGGAAGCTCTGCTGCTGCGGACGCGGGCGGTCGCTGGGCAGATCGAGCTGGTCGGGCAGGCCGTCGAGGGTGCGCTGCCAGTAGTCGAGCTGGCGCGCGGCCATCGACGCGGGATCGCTTTCGGCACCGAGCAATTCGCGCTGCCACAGCGTGTAGTCGCGGTACTGCACGGGCAGCGGCGTCCAGGCGGGCGCCTGCCCGGCCGAGCGGGCCAGGTAGGCGGTGGCCACGTCGCGCGCCAGCGGGCCGAAGGAGAAACCGTCGGCGGCGATGTGGTGGACCACGAACGCGACCGCGAATTCCGGTGTGCCATTGGTCGATCTGCCGGTCACCTGGTAGATCCGTACGCGGATCGGCAGTTCCAGGGTGACGTCGAAGCCGGTGGAGGCGAAGTTGATCAGTTCGTCGTGCAGCAGCGACTGGTCGATCGGGGTCACCGTGATGCCCAGGTCGAACTCGTCGGCGCCGAGGACCTGCTGGAAACCGCCGTCGGCGTCGGGGAAGACGGTGCGCAGCGATTCCTGGCGCGCCACCACGTCGTCGAGCGCGGCGATGAGCGCGTCGACATCGACGCGGCCCTTCATCCGCACCACGAACGGCAGGTTGTAGGTCGGCGCGGTGGGGTCGAACTGGTTGATGAACCACATCCGCTGCTGGGCCAGCGACAGCGGCACCTGGTCGGGATGCGGCAGCGCGACCAGCGCGGGACGGCCGGAAACCTCGGCGGGCGTGACGGATTCGGCCCGCGCGGCCAGCCCGGCCACGGTCGGGGTCTCGAACAGCGCGCGCACACCGAGCTGGATGCCGAAGGCGGCGCCGATGCGGGCCACCACCTGGGTGGCGACCAGCGAGTTGCCGCCGAGCTCGAAGAAGTTGTCGTCGGCGCCGACGCGTTCCTGGCTGAGCACGTCGGCGAAGATGCCGGCCACGATCTGCTCGGACGGGGTGCGCGGGGCGCGGAAATCGCCTGCGGCGGCGCTGAACACGGGCTCGGGCAGGGCCTTGCGGTCCAGCTTGCCGGAGGTGTTGAGCGGGAACGCGTCGAGCACCATGATCGACGCGGGCACCATGTAGCTGGGCAGCTTCTCGGCGACGAAACGGGTGAGTGTCGCCGGGTCGGCGGACTGGCCCGGCGCGGGCACCACATACGCGACCAGCTGCTGGCCGGTGGCGGTGTCGACCACCAGCACCGCGGCCTGGCTCAGGGTCGGATGGGCCAGCAGGTCGGTCTCGATCTCGCCGAGCTCGATGCGCTGACCACGGAACTTCACCTGGAAGTCGGTGCGGCCGATGTACTCCAGGACGCCTTCGGCGTTCCAGCGCACCAGGTCACCGGTGCGGTACATGCGTTCGCCGGGCCCACCGACGGGGTTGGCGACGAAGCGGTCCGAGGTCAGGTCCGGGCGGCCGCGGTAGCAGCGCGCGAGCTGACGGCCCGCCAGATACAGCTCACCCGGGGCGCCGATCGCGGCCGGTCGCAGCCGCGAATCCAGCACGTAGACTTCGACATTCCACTCGGGGATACCGATCGGCACCGTGACGGTGTCGGCCTCGGTGGCCTCCCAGTAGGTGACCGAGACCGCGGCCTCGGTGGGGCCGTACAGGTTGTGCAGCCCGGCGGTGGAGATCGCGCGCAGACCGGCCGCGGTCTCCGGCGGCAGCGCCTCACCGATCACGAAAACCGCACGCAGCGTCGCGCATTGGGCCTGCGTGGCGTGGGCGACGAAGACCGTCAGCATGGACGGGACGAAGTCCGTCACGGTGACGCCGTGGCGGGCGATCATGTCCGCGACGTAGAGCGGGTCGCGGTGCCCGTCCGGCGAGGCGATGACCAGCTTGGCGCCGACCATCAGCGGCAGGAAGTAGCCCCACAGCGACACGTCGAAGGTGGTGGCGGTCTTCTGCAGGTAGACGTCGTCGGCGGTGAGCGCGTACTCGTCGAGCATCCACAGCTCTTGGTTGACGATCGCGTGGTGGGTGACGGCCACGCCCTTGGGGCGGCCGGTGGAACCCGAGGTGTAGATGACGTAGGCGGTGTTGTCCGGGCGCAGCGGCGCGAGGCGGTCGGCGTCGGTGACCGGAGTGTCGGCGAAGGCGGCGGTGTCGAGGGTGTCGATCTCCACGCGCGCGACAGTCGCGGGCAGGTCGAGGTCGTCGCGGGTGGTGGTCAGCACGCAGACCGGTGCCGCGGACTCGAGGATGTAGGCGGTGCGGTCGGCCGGGTGGTCGGGGTCGATCGGCACGTAGGCGCCACCGGCGCGCAGCACCGCGTGCATACCGATCACCAGGTCCAGCGAGCGGCGCATCCCGAGCGCGACGAGCGACTCCGGGCCCACACCGTCGGCGATCAGGAACCGGGCCAGCCGGTTGACCCGCGCGCCGAACTCGGCGTAGGTGAGGGTCTCGCCCTCGAAGTCCAGGGCGATGGCGTCGGGGGTGCGCGGGATCTGCGCGTCCAGCAGGGCGGGCAGGGTGGTGGCGGGGACCTCGTGGGCCGAGTCGTTCCACTCGGTCAGCGAGCGCTCCAGCTCGGCGGTGCCGGTGACCGGCAGCCGCCAGACCGGCAGCGCGGCGTCGGCGGCCAGGAACCGCTCGAAGAACTCGAGGAAGCGGGCGTGGTGGGTGGCCGCCTCGGCCGCGGTGTAGAGGTTGGGGTTGGTCTCGAAGTCGATGTGCGAGCGGGTGCCGCCGTGCGACTGGTAGAAGTTGACGCCCAGGTCCTCGATCGAGCCGGTGGACAGCACATTGAGCGTGCCGTCCATCTCGCCGAAGCGCAGCGCGTTGTCGAAGAGCATGATGTTGACCCACGGGCCGAAGAACTCCGTGGCGACCATGCCGTCACCGGCGGAATCGCGGCGGATGTCCTCGTGGCGGTAGCGCTGGTGGCGCAGCGCCCCGGAGACCTCGGTGGTGACCGCGCGCAGCAGTTCGGCCACGGTGGTGTCATGGCCCACGCGCAGGCGCAGCGGCACGATGTTGGAGGTGACACCGCCGGAGCGGCGCATCACGGCGGTGGTGCGGCCGGTGACCGGGAGGCTGAGGATCACGTCCTCGGTGCCGGTGATCTGGGCCAGATATGCCGCGAAACCGGCGATGAGCAGCGGCGCGGAAGTGGTGTCGTGGCGCGCGATGGCCTCGTCGAACACCGTGTCCTGGGCCGGGCTCAGGGCCGCGCTGGTGACGTCGTTGACCGGCGAGGGCGGCGCGGAGCGGCCGGTGAGGCTGCTGCCCTCTTCCAGGCCCTCGACGCGCTGGGCCCAGTGCGCCTTGTCGGACTCGAAGCGGGAGCTGTCGCGGTAGGCGATCTCCGACTCGTAGAGGGTGCGCAGGTCGGTGGCCTTGTTGGCCGGGGCCTCGGCGCCGGTGACCGCCGCGGTGTAGAGCTGTGCCGTGCGGTTGACGAAGTTGTTGGCGCCGAAACCGTCGAGCACGATGTGGTGGACGCGGGCATACCAGTACCAGCGCTCGTCCTCGAGCTGCAGCGCGGCGGCCTGGACCAGGCGGTCGGCGACGATGTCGAGCGGGCGGCTGTACTCGCGGCGCATCCACTCGGCGGCGGCGGCCTCGGGGTCGGCCTCACCGCGCAGGTCGACGTAGATGAGGGTGTCGTCCTGGGTGAGGTCGACGGTCTGCATGGGTTCGCCGTCGATCTCGACGATACGCAGGAAGCCGGACTGCTGCTCGGCGGCGGCCTCGGAGCTGACGCGTTCGAGCACCGCCACGTCGAGGTGGCCGCGCAGGTCGACGTACTGGGCGATGTTGATCGGCACCTGTGGGTCGACGTGCTGCGCGTACCAGATACCCAGCTGTGCGGGCGAGAGCGGGAAGTACTCCTCGCCGTTTCCGCCGAAATCCAGCCGGTCCAACCCAAACCTCGCTTCCGGAACACCCGTGCAGGCGCTCCCCGACGACACCGGAACGCAGGCGCCTCAGCCGCAACAGCGTGGCGCCTGCGTCTCGGGTTCAATTCTCGAAATCAATCAGGCAAAAAATGTCCATTGGCACTATCTGTCGGCCCGGCCGATCTTGTTACATGGCTGAGACCATGCTCGGGATCGACGGCCCGGCAGCGCCGGTGTGCTCTTCGCAAACCATCGCACCAATCTACCGGTGAGCCCGCCCGGCAACCAACCACGTCCATAGCTGGATGGCATAGCCCCAGGTAAACCGAGAGCACCCCGTTAGCTGACGCTTGTCTGCGCGCTCACATCGTGCCGGGAGCCCACCGGCACCGCATCGACTGAGGCGTGGATCACACCGACTGGTCGGTAGTGGAACGACTGCGCGCCGGGTCGTAGAGGTGGGACTGAGCACAGTCGAGGGATGGGGTCAGGGCTCGGCCGACGAGGATGACGGCGGCCTGGCGTAGGCCCGCGGACTCGACCTGGTCGGCGATGTCGGTGAGGGTGCCGCGCAGGACGAGTTGCTCGGGCTGGGTGGCGCGGTAGACGACGGCGACCGGGCAGTCCGGGCCGTATTCGGCGACCAGTTCGGTCGCGATCGGCCGGATGCGGGTGATGGCCAGGTGCAGGACGAGGGTGGCGCCGGTGGCGGCGAAGTTCGCCAGGGCCTCGCCGACGGGCATGGCGGTGGAGCGGGCCTGGGTGCGGGTGAGCACGACCGACTGGACGACCTCGGGCACGGTGAGTTCGGTGCCGAGGGCGGCGGCGGCCGCGGCGTAGGCGGGGACGCCGGGGGTGACGTCCCAGGGGACGCCCGCGGCGTCGAGGCGGCGGGTCTGCTCGGTGAGGGCCGAGTAGATCGACGGGTCGCCCGAGCAGAGCCGGGCCACGTCGTGCCCGGCCGCGTGGGCGCGCACGAGCTGTTCGGTGATCTGGTCCAGGTCGAGGTGCTGGGTGTCGATCAGCTCGGTGCCCGGCGCGCAGTGCGCGAGGACCTCGGGGTCGAGGTAGGTGCCCGCGTAGAGGCAGACCGGGCTCTGCCGCAGCAGCGTGACCGCGCGCACCGTGAGCAGGTCGGCCGCGCCGGGGCCCGCCCCGATGAAATGCACCGTCATGGGCGCGAGTCTACGGTCGACCGGCCACGCCCGAGTCCGCGCGGTGGAGTGCGTGCAACCGTGCCTGGGTCGCGCGGGCGGCGCTGGTCGTCGTGGGATGCGCGGCTGGTCAGCGCATTGCGCCGACCGGAAGCCGCGGGAACAAGTATGTTCTGAGTCCGTCGGCGCGTGCCGGCCACGGACGAGGGGGCGCGGTGCCACGATCGAGGACGACGCGACGAGCCATGGGTGCCACGATTGCGCTGACCGCGCTCGCCGCGAACGCGTGCGCGGGCCCGGCCCCGATCACCGGCCAGGCGACCTCCTCGCTGGCGGAGTTCGTGCCCAGCGCCGAGAACCAGGACCCGTCGCTGACGATCCCCGGCATCGTCACCGCCGAACTCCCGCCCGGCCTGCACGTGACGAGCACGCAGCGCGTCGCCTATCCGGAGATCCCGCCGCTGGGCGGACCGCACGACGCGCGGTGGGCGGCCTGTGACGGTGTCGTCTACGACACGGCCGTGCGCACCGAGAATCTGGTGCACTCGCTCGAGCACGGCGCGGTGTGGATCGCCTACAACCCGGCGACGGTGAGCGCGCAGGACCAGGAGACGTTGCGCGCCAAGGTGATCGACAAGCAGTACACGGTGATGTCACCGATTCCGGACATGGCCGACCCGATCTCGCTGCAATCCTGGGGCCATCAGCTGAAACTCGACAGCGCCGACGACGAGCGGATCGACCAGTTCATCACCGCGCTGCGCGAGAACCCTTACACCACACCGGAAGTCGGCGCGACCTGCTCGTCCCCGAGCTTCGACCGCACCGCCCCGCCGCCGTTCGATCCCACCGCGCCCGGCCCGGACGCGGTGCCGATGGACGGCTAACCCGTCATGTCGAAGTGCGCGACGACCTTCGTGGGCCGCACGCGCACCACCAGCTCCCCCGGTACGCCGTTGCGCTTACCGAACTCCTCGGCCTTGTCCGCGCCCATGTACCGCCCGGCGATGGCGGTGGCCGTGCGGACCAGTTCGTCCGGGTCCTCGGACAGGGTGACCGTGCCCTGCACCGTCACCAGCGCGTAGGGCGGTTCCTCCAGGTCGACACACACCGCGATGCGCGGATCGCGCGCGAAGGCGCGGCCCTTGGCGGTGTCCTTGCCGGTGTTGAACACCAGCTCGTCGCCCTCGACGATGAACCAGACCGGCGTGACCATCGGCCTGCCGTCGGCGGCGGCGAAGGCCACCTTCCCCGTCCGGGTGCCCTGAGACAGAAATTCGCGAACCTTGGGATCAGCGAGATGTGCCATACGGCCAGGGTAAGCCCCCTCGGCCCGGCCGTCCGGGCACGACGCTCGGCGATCAGATGGCACCCTGGGCGCGGGCGGTGGCCACGGCGGAGGTGCGGGATCGGACGCCGAGTTTGGCGTAGATGTGCACGAGATGGGACTTGACGGTGGTCTCGCTGAGGAACAGCTGCTTGGCGATCTCCCGGTTGGACAGGCCCGCGGCCACCAGGCGCAGCACCTCCACTTCGCGGGGGCTCAGGGTGGTGTCGGCGCGGCGGACGCGGGTCATCAGGCGGGAGGCGACCGTCGGCGAGAGCACGCTCTCCCCCGCGGCGGCCGCGCGCACGGCGGCCAGCAGTTCGGCCGGTGGGGTGTCCTTGAGCAGGTAGCCGACGGCGCCCGCCTCGATGGCGCCGAGGATGTCGGCGTCGGTGTCGTAGTTGGTGACCACCAGGACGTTCGGCGGGTCGGGCAGGGCGCGCAGGCCCGCGGTGGCCGAGGCGCCGGAGCGGCCGTCACCGAAGCGCAGGTCCATCAGGACCAGGTCGACCGGGGTGGCGGCGCAGAACGACACGGCCGCGTCGGCATCGGGCACATCGGCGACGACGGTGATGTCCTCGGCGGCTTCCAGCAGGGCGCGCAGTCCGGCGCGCACGATGGCGTGGTCGTCGGCGAGCAGCAGGCGGATCATCCGGCCGCTCCCAGCGGGAAGGTCACGCTGACCGCGGTGTGGCCGGGTTCGGACTCGACGGTCATCGAGCCGCCCTGCTGTTCGGCCCGGCCGCGCATGGCGGCCAGCCCGAACGCGCCCGCCCGCGAACCACGCACGGCGGCAGTGTGATCCGACGCGGCATCGGGCAGGCGCGCGCCGCGCAGGACCGCCGGGTCGATGCCGATGCCGTCGTCGACGATGTCGAGGTGCACGTCGGTGGCGTCGTAGGTGAGGGTGACCCGCATGCGCGCGGCCCCGGCGTGCTGCACCACATTGGCGACCGCGCTCTGCGCGATCCGCACCAGCGCCGCCTCCACCGGCATCGGCAGCCGCGCCGGTTCGCCCTCGACCAGCAGCTGGGTGGACAGCGTGGGCGACTGCGCGCGGTCGCAGATCCGGGCCAGCGCGTCGGCCAGTGATTGACCGTCGAGCGCGGCGGGCGCCAATTCGTCGATTAGCCTGCGAGTTTCGGCCAGGTCCTCGGCGGCGGTCTCGCGGGCGAGCCGGATGCGTTCCAGCGCGGGATGATCCGGCGCCGCCTGTTCGGCGGCGTGCAGCAGGAGCTGGATGCTGCTGAGCCCCTGGGCGACGGTGTCGTGGATCTCCCTGGCCAGCCGTTCCCGCTCGGCCATCTTGCCCGCCGTGCGTTCCCGTTCGGCGAGAGTCGCCCTGGTGCTGAGCAATTCACTGATCAGCCGCTCCCGTTCGACCGCCTCCCGGTACAGCGCCTGATACCCCAGCCCGATCCCGACGGCCACCGCCGCCCCGAGCACCGGACCCACCACCGCACCCACCGACCATCCGCGATGCGCCGCGAACCCGACCACCCCCACGGCGGTCGCCAGCACCACCGCGACCAGCCCCCATCGCCGCGGCAGCAGGTGCAGATAGAGGAAGAACAGCCCGAACGCGAGATAGACGGCATCCGGCGTGAGCCCGAGCAGCATCAACCACAGACCGGTGAGCACCGCCAGCCACACCCGCATCGCCACGTCTCCCCCGCGACCGGTCACGCTCCGGAACGCCGAGGACACGCGACCACCCGCCGGCGGCACGTCCCGCGCGGGCACCACCGCACCGCTCGCGTCCGTCCCCTTGCTGTGGCCGCTCGGCGGGCGGACTGCCGTCGGGAGTTCGGAGCCCCCGGGATTCGCGGATCGCCACGGGAACTCCGCACCGGCGAAATAGACCAGCAGCCAGATGACGGTCAGCGTGACCACCGCGATCCCGTGGCCGCCCCCGCCGGGCAGCACCGCGCGCACGGCGACCACCGCGGCCAGCACCGTGACCAGCACGTGCAGGCCGAGCCGCAGTGTGGTGACGACGGGCGTCAGCGGGGACGAGTGCATTCGACCAGCTTATGTGCGGCAACCGGCCCGGCATCCATCGAAAGGTGTAAACGCGGGCCGACCTCGGTTGGATCGGGATTCGTGCGCCGGTGCGATGGCCGGGGCGGTGTGCGTGGCGAGAGTGGAGGCATGTTCGTCGCACTCCGAGATCTGCGGGCCGCCCGCGGCCGCTTCCTGTTGATCACCACCGTCGTCGGGCTGGTGGCGGTGCTGGTCAGTTTCCTCAGCGGTTTGACCGCCGGGCTGGCGCACCAGAACATCTCGGCCGTCCAGGGCCTCGCCGCCGACCGGGTGGTGTTCGCCGAGACCGGGACCGACCCGTCCTTCGATTCCTCGGTGCTCACCGAGGAGCAGATCGCGCGGTGGCGAGCCGCCGACGGCGCGACGGTCGAGCCGATCGGGATCTCGCGGGCGCGGGCCGAGCACGCGGGCGTGAGCCCGGTGCAGGTCGCGCTGTTCGGCGGCGACGCTTCGGCATTCAGCAATCACCCTGCTACCGCGCCGGGTGCGGTGGTGTTGAGCGCGGCCGCGGCACGGGAACTGTCGGCGGGCGCGGGTGACACCGTGCTGCTGGCGGGCCACGAGTTCGCCGTCGCCGGGGTGGCCGGGGACGAGTGGTACAGCCACACCCCGGTCGTCTGGACGAGCCTGCCGGACTGGCAGGCCGCCAGTCCGCGCTCGGGTGCGGCGACCGTGCTCGCGGTGAGCGGTTCGTCCGCCGACCTCGACACCGAAGCGGACACCCGCACCCTGCCCGCCCGCGACGCCGTCGAGGCGATCGGTTCCTACCAGGCCGAGAACAGCTCGCTGAGCCTGATGACGCTGCTGCTGTTCGCCATCTCCGCGCTGGTCATCGGGGCCTTCTTCACCGTGTGGACGGTGCAGCGTCAGCCCGATATCGCCACCTTGAAGGCCCTCGGCGCGACCACCGGTTCGCTGGCCCTCGACGCCTTGGCGCAGGCCGCGATCGTGCTGGTCACCGGGGTGGCGGCCGGGCTCGGCATCACCGCGGTGACCTCGCTCTTCCTGGGTGAGGCCATGCCGTTCGTGCTCTCGCCGTCGACCACGCTCATTCCCGCGCTGGCGCTGATCACGCTCGGCCTGGCCGGCGCCGCGGTCGCCCTGCGTTTCCTGTTCACCACCGACCCCCTGACCGCGCTCGGCGCGAGCCGCTGACATCAGCCCGGAGGACTCCCCCCATGGCACTGACTCTCACCGACGTGACCCTCACCTATCCCGACGGCGCCGACCGCCTCACCGCCCTCGACCGAGTGAACCTGCACGTCCCCGGCGGCACCATCGCCGCGATCACCGGTCCGTCGGGCTCGGGCAAGTCCAGCCTGCTCGCGGTCGCGGCCACGCTCATCCGTCCGGACTCGGGCCGCGTCGTCCTCGACATCGATTCCGGCAGTACGGATCTCGCGACGCTGAGCAGGCGCGCGGCGTCCACGATGCGCCGCACCGCGATGGGAATCGTGTTCCAGCAGCCGAATCTCATTCCCGCTCTCACGGCCCGCGAACAGCTCGAGGTCACCGCCCATCTCGGCGGCCGTCCCCGGCCGAGCGGCGAAACTCGCGCCCGCGCAACAGAACTGCTCGCAGCCGTCGGCCTGGCCGACCACGCGGGCAAGCGCCCCGCCCAGCTCTCGGGCGGCCAGCGTCAGCGCGTCAATATCGCCCGCGCCCTGATGAACGACCCGGCCCTGCTCCTGGTCGACGAACCCACCAGCGCCCTGGACTCCGAACGCGGCGCCGCCGTCCTCCACCTGATCACCACCATCGCCCGGCAGCACCAGGCCGCCACCGTCCTGGTCACCCACGACCCCACCCACCTGCACCGCATGGACGCGGTCCACCGGATGGCCGACGGCCGCCTCACCACCGCCACCCCCGCCCCTGCACACTGAACCGATGACCGAGCCGAGACAGCTGATCGTGGTCGACGCCGCCAATGTCATCGGCTCGCGCGCCGACGGCTGGTGGAAGGACCGTGCCGGCGCCGCCCGCAGGCTGCTGACCGAACTGTCGGACCTCATCACCCGCCTGCCCGACACCACCGATATCACCGTCGTCCTCGAAGGCGCCGCGAAACCGGCCGCCGACACCCCGACACCCCCGCGCCTGAAAGTCCTGCTCGCCGAGGGCTCCGGCGACGACACGATCGTCGCGGCCGTCGCCGACGCGACCACCTACCCGGAGATCACCGTCGTCACCGCCGACCGCGAACTCCGCACCCGCGTCACCACCCACGGCGCCACCACCGTCGGCCCGTCCTGGCTCCGCAACCAGCTCAGCTGAGGACGCGTCAGAGCGCCGATAGCCGCGCCACCGGAACGACGGCGACCATGTCGTCGATCCCTTTGAAGTCGTCGGGGTTGGTGGTGAACAACGGCAGCCGGTGCGCCGCGGCAACTGCCGCGATCATCAGATCGGCTTCCCGCCGACGTGGTTTGCGGCCGGACGCGATGACTCCTGCGGCGATGAGCCCGTAATGCCGTGCGGCATCGGCGTCGAACGGCAGTGGATCGAACATGGCCTCGGTCTGTTGCAGGCGAGCGATGCGCCTCGCCCGCTCGATCGGGTCGTCGGTCTGATGCACGCCGGCCGACAGTTCGGCCAAGGTGACGGCGGAGGTCAACAGCTCACCCGGCAGGGATGCGCGCGACAACTGTTCCAGATGGATCAGGATGTTCGTATCCGCCAGACCACGCAGGTACCGTGCGGTCACTCCGAGCCCTCGACGGCGCGAAGGTAAGCATCGAAGTGGACGGACCCATCGATGTGTTCGGCTTGGTCGGACCGGAAGCGGTCGGCGTCCATCGGCGGCAGATCACCGAACGCCTCGAACAACTCGTCGACCGGCACGGACCGACGCCGACCCTGTCCGGCCGGCTGCGCGAGGTATTCGTCGATCGCGACCAGAGCTACTTGCTGCATCGAGGTGTGCTCGGCATCCGCGCGGCGCCGCAGGGCCGCAGCCTGTTCGTCGGACAACCGCAGAGTCATAGCCATGCATCCATGATACCGCGCGGTATCACCGGTTCGTCAACGCCGCCAGGGCCATCTGACGAAGCACCGGCCTGGCCCGGCCCACACTCGCGGAGGTGGCGCTGTGCGGGGTGGAGTTCAGGAGTCCGAAGGCCGCGTGGGCTTGGATCCGGGCGGATTCTTCGGTCAGGCCGGGGTCGAGCTCGCGCAGGACACCTACCCACACCTCCACGTACTGCCGCTGCAGGCGGCGCAGGGTGCGGCGTTCGGGGGCGGGGACGTTGTCGAGGTCGCGGTCCTGGATGCGGATGAGTTCGGGGTCGTCGAAGGCGAAGTCGAGGTGGAAGTCGACCAGGCCGGAGAGTGCCTCGGCCGGGGTGGGCGCGGCGGCGACGACCGCGCGGCCGCCGTCGAGCAGCCGCTCACTGACGCCGACCAGCAGCTCCACCAGCAGCGCTTCCTTGTTCGCGAAGTGCCGGTAGACGGCCGGGCCGCTGATCCCGACGGCCGCACCGAGATCGTCGAGCCGCACGCCGAGGAAGCCTCGATCGGCGATGAGCCGGGCCCCGGCGGCGAGCAGTTGTGCACGGCGCTGGGCTTTGAGCAGCTCGCGCCGGGTCGCCGGGACGGATTCGGTACTGGACATCCGGGGGCTCCCCTTGACTCTGGACAACTCGGTTAGTCAAGATTAACCTGAATTTCAGTTATTGGCGATTAACCGGACGGCAGGATGGCGTGATGACGGTGACGCACGACCTCGACAGCGGTGCCGCGACCGCGACGAGCAACCGGGACGCGCACCGCGCCCTGGTCGAGGAGCTGCGGCAGCGGCTGGCGACCGCCGCGCTCGGCGGTCCGGAGAAGTCCAGGCAGCGGCACGTGGCCAGGGGCAAGCTGCTGCCCCGCGACCGGATCGACCAGCTGCTCGACCCCGGCAGCCCGTTCCTGGAACTGGCGCCGCTGGCGGCCGACGGGATGTACGACGACGACTGCCCCGGCGCGGGCATCATCGCCGGTATCGGCCGTATCGCCGGGCGCGAGTGCCTGGTCATGGCCAACGACGCCACGGTCAAGGG
>NZ_JBSGDP010000085.1:0-22472 GCF_053602435.1 Nocardia sp. NPDC004415 | reverse complement strand
CGCCCCCGCGGGGTGTGTGCGCCCTCTGCCTTCTTGGCGGCGGGGGTGTGGGGCGCCACGCGGCGGGCCCCGCACGACCTGGACGAAGAACTCGTCGATCTGGCGGATCGCGGCGATGAACTGGTCGAGATCCACCGGCTTGGTGACGTAGGCGTTCGCGTGCAGCTTGTAGCTGCGCAGGATGTCCTCCTCGGCCGCCGAGGTGGTGAGGACCACCACCGGGATGTGGGTGAGGTCCGGGTCGGCCTTGATCTTCTCCAGCACCTGCCTACCGTCGTATTTCGGCAGGTTCAGGTCCAGCAGGATCAGGTCCGGCCGCGGCGCGTCGGCGTGGGCGCCGGTGCGGTAGAGGAACTCCAGCGCCTCCTCCCCGTCGCGCACCACGTGCAGGGTGTTGCCGATCTTGTTGTCCTCGAAGGCTTCTCGGGTCATCAGTTCGTCGCCGGGATCGTCCTCGACGAGCAGGATGTCGATCGGCTGGCCGGGGTCGGTCATGCGATGGCCTCTTTCTGGGCGGTTCGGGCGGGCAGGGCGGGCGCGTCGGCCCGGAGAGTGAAGCACAGGCGGGTGCCGTCGCGGTGGTCGGTGTCGATCCAGATGCGGCCACCGTGGAATTCGATGATCTTCTTGCAGACGGCCAGGCCGATTCCGGTGCCCCCGTAGGCGTCCCGGGAATGCAGGCGCTGGAAGATCACGAAGACCTTCTCGGCGAACTCGGGGGCGATGCCGATGCCGTTGTCCGACACCGAGAACTCCCACTGCTGATCGTCCTCGGCGGTGGGCGCCGCGGAGACAGTGATCACCGGTGCCAGGTCGGGGCTGCGGAACTTGATCGCGTTGCCGATGAGGTTCTGCCACAGCATGGTCAGCAGAGTCGGTTCGCAGACGAGCCGGGGCAGTGATTCGGGCCGGTCGATCTTCGCCCCGGATTCCTCGATGCTCGCCGACAGTGCCGAGAGCGCGTCGTCGAGGGTCCGGTCGAGCTCGACCGGTTCGGTGCCGTCGGACATGCGGCCCACCCGGGAGAAGGTGAGCAGGTCGTTGATGAGGATCTGCATGCGTTTGGCGCCGTCGACCGCGAAGTCGATGTACTGCTTGCCGCGCTCGTCGAGCTTGTCGCCGTAGCGTTTGTCGAGCAGCTGACAGAACGAGGCCACCTTGCGCAGCGGCTCCTGCAGGTCGTGGGAGGCGACGTAGGCGAACTGCTCGAGTTCGGCGTTGGAGCGGCGCAGTTCCTCGGCCTGCTGCTGCAACGCCGCCTCCTGGACCCGGGTGGACGCGAGCTCGGCGACGATCTGGTGGCGCATGTACTCCACCGCCTCGCACACCTGGGCGATGTCGGACGGCCCGACCGCGGTGATGTGGGCGTCGAATTCGCCGGCGGCCACCCGCTGGGAGGAGTCGGTGAGGTAGCGCAACGGCGCGACGACCAGCCGCCGCACCAGCACGGTGAGCAGCACCCCGGTCAGCAGGAAGGCGGCCACGATGCCCGACAGCACGAGATTGCGTGTGGTGCGCGCCGATTCCAGTTGGGCGTTGGCCAGGTCGACGGCGGCGGCGAGATCGGTGTCCTGCGCGGCGAGACGGTCGCGCAGGGTGTCGAAGAGGGTCTTGCCGCGCACCGCGACCGCGGGGTCGGTGCGCACGGCCAGTGCGGTGGTGGCGACCGGTTCGGCGTATTCGCCGCGCCACTGCTGGGCGGCGAGTTCGACCGCGGTGAGGTCGGCGAGCAGCTCAGGGTAGTCGGCGAGCAGCTCGCGCAGGCGAACGGCGGCACGGGCCTGTTCCTGTCTGCCCGTGGTGTAGGGCTCGAGGAACTGCGGGTCACCGGTGCTGGCATAGCCGCGGATGCCGGTCTCCTGGTTCACCAGCGCGTTCTCCAGCCGGGACGCCTCGGTGGCGGCGGGCATGGTCTGCGCGAGCAGTCGATCGGTGACCCGGCTGGTGTGCGTGATGACCTGCGCGCCCGCCGCCGCACCCACGATCACGGCGAAGATCATCAGCGCGAACACCAGCTGGAACCAGCCCTGCGCCGTCATCCGGCCGACCAGCCGGGAGGAACCGTCTTTCTTCGTGCGTGTCATCACTGTCTTCCCACTTGGCGCCATCGCATGTAGAGCACGGCCACGTCGTCGTCCAGACCACCTGCCGCGGCGGACAATTCCGCTACCCGCGCGATCACCGCGTCGACGAAGCTCTCCGGTTGCCCGGCCCGCAGCGTGCGGGCCGCGTCGAGCAGTCCGGCTTCGCCGAGCCGTTCGCTGCCGTCACCGACGCGGCCCTCGAACAGGCCGTCGGTGAACAGCATCAGCCCGGCGTCGGCGTCGAGGCTCACCTCGTGCGCGGGCCACTGCGCGTGACCGGGGACGAAGCCGAGGGCGGGCCCGCCAGGGACCTCGATCCAGCCCACCTCCCGCACACTGTGGCGCATCATGCCCGGGTGGCCCGCACGGCGGACCAGGACCTTACCCGCTGCCGGATCGAGCAGCAGGCTGGTGGCGGTGGCGAAGGTCTGTTCGTCGGCGCGTTCGGCGACGAGGACCTCCTCCAGCAGCTCCAGCTGCCTGGCGCCGGTGACGCCGCTGAGTACCAGTGTGCGCCAGGCCAGTCGCAGCGCGACCCCGGTCGCCGCGGCGTCGGGGCCGTGGCCGGAGACGTCGCCGATGATCGCGTGGACCAGGCCGTCGGGGGCCTGCACCACGTCGTAGAAGTCGCCGCCGAGCAGCGAGTGGTCGCGGCCGGGGCGATAGCGGGAGACGACCTCGACGGCGTGGTCGGCACCCAGCAGGGGTGTCGGCAGCAGTCCGCGTTCGAGGCGGGCGTTCTCCTGGGCGCGCATCTGGCTGGCCTGCAGGGCGGCGCTGGTGCGTTCGGCCTGCTTGCGCTGGATGGCGTAGCGCACCGCGCGGCCGAACAGTTCCGCTTCCACCCGGCCCTTGACCAGGTAGTCCTGCGCGCCGGAGGCCAGCGCGGCCAGGCCGGTGTGCTCCTGGTCCAGGCCGGTCATCACCACGACGGCGACCTGGTCGTTGTCCGCGCGGATCCGGGCCAGCGCCTCGAGTCCGCTGGCGTCGGGCAGGTGCAGGTCCAGCAGCACGCAGTCGGGGACCTCGGTGCGCAACCGTTCACCGGCCTCCGCCAGCGTGCGCACACAGTCCAGCCGCAGGCGCGGGGTGAGGTCGGCGACCATCTCCTCGACCAAGACGGCGTCGCCGGGGTCGTCCTCGACCAGCAGGATGTGGAGCCTGCGGCGTGATCCGGGGGCGGTCTCGTCGGGGAAGAGATCCGCTTTCACCGCCTCCCACCTGATTCGGACAGCACGAATCCCACGGTGTGCACGACAGTCTCCGATCACTAGCGCCACAGCGCGACACTGACTCTGCCGGCCGGTTGCTGGACCGAGAGGGTGTGAGCATGGTATCCGATCACACGGGCCGTCACCGCGCCCGTCCCGCCGGTCGCGACTGCCACCACCACGGTGTCGCCCCACGCCGGCACCCGGCTGAATCACCCGCCGGGCGAACGGCATTCGACGGCGCGGTTCACGTGGTGGCGAGAATGACCGGGCTGGAAGTCCTCCCGGCGGGCGAGTTCCCGGGTGCGCTCGGGGGTCAGCCTGCGCGGGCGGGTTCCTCTACGGGGGTGGGTGTGTCCGGGGTGCCTGCCGGGCGGCGGCCGGTGACGAGGAACAGCACGACCAGGGCGACGGCGAGCCAGACGTAGGTGTCGCCGACGAGGTGCTGCCACCAGTCCCAGGCGGTCTCGCGGTGTTCGCCGTCGGGCAGCAGGCTGTGCGGGCCGACGATGAAGACGAAGGCGACCACGGCCGAGGTGGCGTACCAGCCACGGGCGGCCGCGGCGGGCAGGGTGCGGGCCTGGCAGACCATGGCCAGCAGCGCGGGGGCGATCCAGACCCAGTGGTGCGACCAGGAGATCGGCGAGAGCAGCAGCGTGAACACCGCGTTGAGCGACAGGGCGATGGCGGGGGCGTCGGCGGCCTTGCGCATGGCCAGCACGACCAGGGCAAGCAGCAGGGCGCCGAAGAACAGCCACAGGGCGTCGAAGGGCAGGCCGGTGATCTGCAGGCGGGCCAGCACGGCCTGGATGGACTGGTTGGTGTGGAAGGCCGAGCCACTGAGCCCGGAGACATTGCCCAGGCCGCCGAACCAGTAGCGGGTGGACTCGGTGGGCAGCAGCGCGAACGCGGCGATGGTGGCGATCGCGCCGGTGGCCGCGGCGGTGGCGGCGGCCTTGTAGTCCTTGCGGACGAGGAAGTAGAGGACGAACGCGGCCGGGGTGAGCTTGATGGCGGCGGCGAGGCCGATCAGCATGCCGCGCGGGTAGCGGGTCTTCGGGAGCAGGCAGTCGGTGGCGACCAGGACCATCAGCAGCAGGTTCACCTGGCCGAAGTCGATGGTCGAGCGCACCGGTTCCAGCACCATCGCGACCGGCAGCGCGCACGCGGTGACGAACAGCGCGGCCTGCAAGCTGGCGGGCTGGTAGCGGCGCGCGACCAGGTAGAGCGTCCAGGCCACGGCGGCGATCGAGGCCAGCACGTAGAGGATCTTGGCCGTACCCCACGGCAGCAGCGCGAACGGGGCCAGGGCGATGGCCGCGAACGGGGGGTAGATGAACGGCAGTCCGATGCCCGCGGTGGTCTTGGGCAGCTGGCCGTACATGTCGGCGCCGTCGCGCATCGCCTCGATGCCGAGGCGGTAGACCTGGAGATCGATGAAGCCGCCCGAATAGCCCTTGAACGGCCAGCCGGGGAGCTCGATGTAGATCACCGAGGCGATCGTGAGCAGCACCGGCACCAGCCACCATGCTCGGTTGATCGGGCGTGGCGTTCGCTGCTGCGCGGGGTGGGTGGTGTCACTACTCATCCGCGGCGACTATACCGACTCGCGTGCCTGGTCGCGGAACCGACCGGGGCCGACGGTGACGGGCGCGATAGCCACGCGGATGCCGAATCACCTCGTCACGGCGGGGATCACCGGGTCGACCGCCGGATTCGCGCGATGCCGCTCAGTCGCCGCGGTTGTAGCGGACCAGCGCGGCGGCCAGCGCGGCGACATCGGCGTCGGTCCACTCGGCGAATCGGTCGGTGAAGGCCTCGCGGCGACGGCGTTCGGCGGCCCCGGCCACCGCGCGACCCGCCTCGGTGGCGCGCAGCAGATGGTTGCGCCGGTTGCCGGGGTCGACCTCGCGCTCGAGGTAGCCCTGCTTCTCCAGGGCGCTCACCTGCCTGCTGACGGTCGACTTGTCGAGCAGGAACTGTTCGGCGAGGTCGGTGGCCTGGCAGCCGCCGCGCTCGAGGACGAGGTCGAGGATGCTGTAGGCCACCAGGCTCAGCTCGGGGTGCAGTTCGGCGGCACGGCCGCGGGCGCGGCGGGCGAAGGCGGTGAGCTCCCGCTGGATGGTGTCCACATCGGCGGCCCTTGTGTCTCGCGCACTCATAGTTGTATCCTACAACAATCTATAGTTGCATTTACCAACTGTTTGGAGAACCTCGTCGATGACTCGCACCCAGTTCCGGCATCTGGCCGGGCACCTGCTGACGCCGCTGCTGATGTGCCTCGGGATGGCCTTCGCCTATCTCGGCGCCTTCCACCAGCCCACGCCGAACCATCTGGAACTGGCCGTCGTCGGTGACTCGTCGCAGGCGATGGTGCTGGCGCAGACGATGAAGGACAGGGGCGGGGCCGGGCTCGATGTCGTCACGGTGCCCGACAAGGCGGCGGCGATCGACAAGCTGCACGAGCGCGAACTCATCGGCGCCTACATCCCCGATGAGACCCGGCCGGAGCTGCTGGTCGCCACGGCGGGCTCGGACACCACCGCGATGGCCGCCGAGCTCGCCTTCCGGCAGGTCTCCGATCATCAGGGCGTGCCGCTGGTGGTCACCGACGTGACGGCCAAGGCCGACGGCGACCCGTCGGGGCAGGGGCTGTTCTTCCTGCTGGTCGCGTTGAGTGTGGGTGCCTACGGCAGTGTCGCGGTGATCGGCGCGGCCGGCGCGACGCTGCGGATGCGGGTGCGCGCCGCGGTCGGCGTGGTGACGGCGCTGGTGGTCAGCCTGATCGGGGTCGTGGTGGCCGCGGGGGTCTTCGATGTGATCGACCACGGGTACGCGGCGGTGTTCGGCTTCGCCTGGCTCTACACCAGCGGGATCATCCTGATCGGCATCGGGCTGCACACCTTCCTGAAGCGCTGGACCACACTCGCGCTCATCACGCTGTTCGTGATGCTGAACTTCACCACCTCCGGCGGGGTGTACGGGCCGCAGCTGCAGAACGGCTTCTTCGGTGCGCTGCATTCGTTCTGGAACGGCGCCGGTTTCGTGGAGGGGCTGCGCAATCTGCTCTACTTCGACGGCGGCGCGGGCTACGGCGCGCGGCTGCTCGGACTGTTCGGCTGGCTGGCCGTCGGCGTGGTGCTGGTGCTGATCGCGGGGCGGCACGAGGCGCGGGTGGCGCCGAGGCCGGTCGCGCCCGCCGCGGTCGAGGAGGAGATCGGCGAGTCGGTCGCGGTCTGACCCCGGCCCGATCGGTCCGGCTACGTCCTGGCGAATCCCGCTGCCGCGCGCCGGATCCGGCACCCACAGCAGGTCAGCGGGCCGCCACGACGTTGTCGCGAATCACTCGCGGTGCCGCGCGGACCCGGGTACGGTATAGCGCGCAACCGCGGACCGGACCGGTGCCGCGAGGGGGTTCGTCAGGCGGAAAGGGTGGGCTGCACCGATGAATGATCCCGGCGCGCGACATCCGCTCGATCCACTGCCACTCGAACAGCGCTACACCGGCGCCGACCCGATCGACTGGTGTGGCGCGGCGGTGTATCCGATGTACGCCGAGGCGCTGCCGTCCGGGACCACGGCGGTGCGGCTGCGGGCGCTGTCGGTGATGCCGCCCGCGGAGGTCTCCGGACTCGGGCTCGGGCTGAGCGTGCAGGACGGGCATGTGCGGCACAACGGGAAATCCCTGGCGGGCGTGGACATCTGGGCCGACGCGCTCACCGAGGGCGTGGACATCGAGGTGACCGCCGACGCCCCCGACGCGCTGTTCACCCTCACCCCGGTGTGGGTGGCGGGCGAGGGCGGGCAGCAGTCCTGGACCGGCAACTACGGGATGGTCGTCGACCTGCTGCCCGACGGCGGGTCCACGCTGTGGTGCAGCACCGGGCCGGGCACGCCGGATTTCAACGAACTCGTCGTGGAACTCACCACGGTCGCCGCGGCCGACCCGCCCACGCTCGAGCAGCCGCCGCCGATCTCGACCGCTCCCCCGCCCCCACCGGATCAGCCCGGTTTCGGGCGGGCGCTGCACGATCTGGGCACCGCCATGCACGACCGCGGCGAACACGACTCGGCCCGCCTGCTGTGGACGCAGGCCGCCAGGGCCGGGCACAGCGCCGCGGCCTACGATCTCGGCGTGCTGGCCCTGCGCGCGGGCGATCGCGCCGCCGCCGAACGATGGTGGAAGGCCGCGGCCCCCGACGATCCGCGGGCCACGGCCTCCCTGTCCGAGCTGTCCGGGCAACCCCGGATCCTCTAGCGCACCTGCCCCGCCAGCCCCGGCGCGTACTCGCGCACCGGCGTGAAATCCCGGGCCGCGATGTGCCGGGGACGCGGCTGCGGCGCCGCGAACGGCTCCTCCAGCGCGTTCTCGACACTGTTGAACACCAGGAAGATGTTCGACCGCGGATAGGGCGTGATGTTGTTCGACGACCCGTGCATCACATTGGAATCGAACAGCAGCGCCGACCCGGCCTTGCCGGTGAACTGCGTGATGCCGTAGCGGGCGGCCAGGAAGGTGATGTCGTCGGTGGTCGGTACGCCGATCCGCTGCTGCTTCAACGACTCCCGGTAGTGCCCGTCGGGCGTCTCACCCAGGCACGGCACGAAGGTGCGGTGCGAACCGGGCATGACCATCAGGCTGCCGTTGAACGGGTAGTTGTCGGTCAGCGCGATCGACAGACTCACCGCCCGCGGCGCGGGCATCCCGTCCTCGGCGTGCCAGGTCTCGAAATCGGAATGCCAGCCGAAACCGTTGCCCCCGAAACCGGGCATGTAGTTCACCCGGCTCTGGTGCAGGTACACCGCCGAACCCAGGATCTCCTCGGCCAGGCCGACGACCCGTGATTCGGCCAGCAGCCCGGCGATGGGCTTGCTGAGCTGATGCACCTGGAACACCGAACGCACCTGTCCGCTGCCGGATTCGGTGATCACCCGCTCGTCGCCGTAGAGCAGCGGATCGGCCGCGAGATGGCCGATCTCGGCGCCGAAGGCGGCCACCTCTTCCGGACTGAGCAGCGCGGGGATCGTCGCGAAACCGTTCGCGTCGAAGCCGGCCAGCTCCGGCGAGGTGACCCGCCCCCACACCGTCGGATCGGTGCGCTCGACATGGGGGGCGGGCTCGGCCAACCGGGTGGGGTAACGGTCGAGCCGGTCAGACACGGGCATCCTCCTCGACGATCAGCGGATACACCCCGTTCTCATCGTGTACCTCGCGGCCGGTGACCGGCGGATTGAACACACACAGCATCCGCAGGCGGGTGCGGGCGGTGACCTGATGACGTTCGTTGCCGTCGAGCAGGTACATCGAGCCGGGGCCCAGCTGGTAGACCTGCTGGTTGTCGAGATCGAGCAGACTTCCCTCGCCCTCGACCAGCCAGACGGCCTCCACATGGTTCTGGTAGTGGAACTCGTGGACGGTGCCTTCCTCGATGGTGGTCTCGTGGAAGGAGAAACCGACCCGGTCCCCGGCCAGCACGATGCGCTTGCTGCGCCAGCCGGGACCTGCCACATCGCGTTCGGTGCCGGTGATATCGGCAGTGGTGCGCACGATCATGCGGCACCCCCACACACGGTGTCGATCGAGGAGGTCAGCACGGACAACCCCTTGTCGAGTTCGTCGCTGCGCAGCGTCAGCGGGGGCAGCAGCTTCACCACCTCGTCCATCGAACCCGAGGTCTCCACCAGCAGGCCCTGCTCGAAGGCGGTGCGGCACACCTTGGCCGCCTGCGACGGGTCGTCGAAGACGATGCCGTGCACCATGCCGCGGCCACGGGTGGACACGCCCTCGTGCCGGTCGGCGACCGCCGACAGGGTGCGCGCCACGTAGTCGCCGTTGGCGGCGGTCTGCTGGGCCAGCTTGTCGTCGGACCAGTACTCGCGCAGCGCGGCGGTGGCGGTGACGAAGGCCGGGTTGTTGCCGCGGAAGGTGCCGTTGTGCTCGCCCGGGGCCCACTGGTCGTGCTCGGGCTTGAGCAGCACCAGCGCCATCGGCAGGCCGTAGCCGCCGATCGACTTGGACAGCGTCACGATGTCGGGGGTGATGCCGGCGATCTCGAAGGAGAAGAACGGACCGGTGCGGCCGCAGCCCATCTGCACGTCGTCGACGATGAGCAGGATGTCGCGCGCGGCGCACAGCCCGGCCAGGTGACGCAGCCATTCGGCGCGGGCCAGGTTGACGCCACCCTCACCCTGCACGGTCTCCACGATCACCGCGGCGGGGCGGTCGAAACCCGAGGAGCTGTCGTCGAGGACGCGCTGCATCCAGCCGAAGTCCTCGATGGTGTTGTCGAAGTAGCCGTCGTAGGGCATCGGGGTGGCGTGCTCGAGCGGCACCCCGGCCCCGGCACGCTTGGCGGCGTTACCGGTGACCGACAGCGCGCCCAGGGTCATGCCGTGGAAGGCGTTGGTGAAGCTGAGCACGGTCTTGCGGCCGGTGACCTTGCGGGCCAGCTTGAGCGCGGCCTCCACGGCGTTGGCGCCGGTCGGGCCGGGGAACTGCACCTTGTAGTCGAGACCGCGCGGCGAGAGCAGGGTGTCGCGGATGGTCTCGAGCAGCTCCCGTTTGGCCACGGTCGACATGTCCAGGCCGTGGGTGATGCCGTCTTTGGCGATGTAGTCGATCAACGCGCGCTTGAGAATCGGGTTGTTGTGCCCGTAGTTCAGCGCGCCCGCGCCGGCGAAGAAATCGAGGTATTCGCGCCCCTGCTCGTCGCGCAGCCAGGCGCCCTGGGCGGAGGTGAAGACGGACGGCCAGTCACGGCAGTATCCGCGCACATTCGATTCCATGGCCTCGAAAATGCTGGTGTCGGTGGTCGTGATCATCGTCGTTCCTCCTGGCGCTGAACAGGTGAGATGACATACAGCTGTTCGGCCTCGTGTGAATCGGGAAAATCGTTCTCTTCGAACAGGGAGTCGACGCGCAATTGCGCGCCGCGCTCCCGGGCCACCGCGGAGAACAACGCCTGTGAGGCGGTGTTTCCGGGTGAGATCGTGGTTTCCAGCGTGGTGATTCCGGCGTCGGCCACCGAATCGAGCAATGCGTGCAGGATTCTCGCGGCCAAGCCGCGTCCACGGAATTCGGCGTCGACCGCGATCTGCCAGACGAACAGGGTGTCCGGGGATTCGGGCCGCACGTAGCCGATGACGAATCCGGCGGCGTGACCGTCGATTTCGGCGATCAGGGAGCTGGCCGAGAAATCGCGACACCACAGGAGATAGGCGTAGCTGGAATTGACGTCGAGCACCTGTGAATCGCGGGCGATCCGCCACAACTGGGCTCCGTCACCCAGCCGCGGCGTGCGCAATATCGTTTCCGAACCGCGCTCCGCCGGGTTGGCCGTGGGCTCGAGGGACATGGTGGACGTTGGCATATATCTAACATGTCCATTCGACTTTGCGGTCTTTGTGTCGAGCTCTTTGCGGTTGTATGACGAATCGTTTACTGCGACTGCACGTCGAGGCGATAGCCCAGGCCACGCACGGTGACGACGATGCGCGGATCCGAGGGATCGCGTTCGATTTTGGTGCGCAGCCTGCGCACGTGGACATCGACGATGCGTTCGTCTCCGAAGAATCCTTGATCCCAGACTCTTTCGAGCAGTACGGATCGGCTGAGCACACGCCCCGGGGTCTCGGCCAATTCGCACAGCAACCGGAATTCGGTGACCGTGAGGTGGATCTCCTCGTCGCCGCGGCGGACCGCGCCCGCGTCGGTGGCGAGCACCAGCGGGGCGGCCGGGTCGGCGTCGAGCACGGCCTCGGGCGTCGCGTCGCGATCGGCGGTGATCCTGGCCCGGCGCCGCAACGCGCGCATCCGGGCGGTGATCTCCTTGATCTCGAACGGCTTGCTGACGAAGTCGTCGGCGCCCGCTTCCAGGGCCGCCACGACGTCGTGGGTGTCGTAGCGGGTGCTGATCACGATGATCGGCACGTCGTGGTCGCGCCGGATCTCCCGGATGCAGTCGAAGCCGTCGGTCTCGCCGCGCATCAGATCCACGATAATCAGGTCCGGCGGCCCGTCGTTGCGGAGCCGGTCGAGGGCGTCGGCCGGGATGCCGGCCTCGGCGACGGCATAGCCCTCGTCTTCCATCGCGCGGCGTAGGCTCCCACGCATCTGGACGTCGTCGTCCACGATCATCAGGTTCGCGCTCATGCCCGCACCCCGCTCTCGCGCGGCGCGACCATCGATCGCTCAGTTCGCTCGCTCATGTGCACATCCTTTGCTGACACGCCGGGGTGTGCGCCGGTTCGGTAGGGAATTCGCGTCCCCGTTCCGACACGACATCCCGCCTTCGAGCTTGTTACCAATCTGTGATGTACCCAGACCGGGCCCGGCGTAAACCCCTCGTAACAATCACGCCGCTCACCAGGCGGTTCGACACGCCGCGACACGCGGGGCGCCGGTGGCATAGTCGAGGAGTGACACCCACCTACGACGACATCACCGCGGCCGCGGCCCGGATCGACGGACTGGTCCGTCCGGTCACCGTCGCACCGGCCGGTCCCGGGCCGGATCCGCTGTGGTTCGCGCTGGAGTTCCTGCAGTTCACCGGCAGTTTCAAGGCGCGCGGCGCGCAGAACTTCGTGCGCGCGCACGCGGCGGCGGGCACGCTGCCCGAGGCCGGTGTGACGATCGCCTCCGGCGGCAACGCGGGGCTGGCGTGTGCCTGGGCGGCCCGCGCGGCGGGGGTGCCCGCGACGGTGTTCCTGCCCGAGACGGCACCGCCGGTGAAAATCGGTCGACTTCGTGACTACGGCGCCGAGGTACGACTGATCGGTCCGGAATACAAGCAGGCCCTGGCGGCATGCCAGGAGTTCGCCGCGAGTACCGGGGCGCTGGCCGCGCACGCCTACGACCATCCGCTCATCGCCGCCGGGGCGGGCACCTTGCTGCGCGAGATCACCGCCCGGATTCCCGATCTGGACACGGTGCTGGTCGCGGTCGGGGGCGGCGGATTGTTCACCGGGACCGCGGTCGCGGCCCGGCACGCCGGGGTGCGCACGATCGCGGTGGAACCGGCCGGGTGCTCGTCGCTGCACGCCGCACTCGCCGCGGGACGGCCGGTCCAGGTCGGCGTGGACTCGATCGCCGCCGATTCCCTGGGCGCGCCGAACGTGTCGGCCCTGGCGCTGGCCGCCGCGCAGCAGGGCGATGTGCGCTCGGTCCTCGTCGACGACGACACGATCCGCGCCGCCCGCGGGCAGCTGTGGGCCGAGCACCGGATCGCGGTCGAGCACGGCGCGGCCACCGCGCTGGCCGCCCTGCTCGACACCGGCTCGGGCCCGGTCTACCGGCCGGAGCCGGGAGAACGGGTGTGCGTCATCCTGTGCGGCGCCAACACCGATCCGGCCGATCTGGCCGGGTAGGCGCGGGGGTCAGCGCACCAGGGAGTTCTTGGTCGCGTAGCTGGTCATCGCATTGTTGAGACCGCGCATCGCCAGGGTGTAGCCGTAGGGGAAGTAGCGCTGGCCCCAGTGGGCGAACTGGATGTCGCGCGAGGTGTAGACGAAGTAGCGGTTGCGTTCGACGCCCTTGACCACCGCGGTGGCGGCCTGGTCGGGGGTGACGGCGTGGCGCAGGAACAGCTTCATGGCCTTGTGCAGGGCCTCGGAGTCGCGGTCGACCCCGGCGATGTCGAGGCTGTCGACCATGGGGGTGGCCATGGCGCCGGGGCACACCAGGCTGACCCCGATCTTGTGGCGGCGCAGATCGAAGCGCAGCACCTCCGAGACACCGCGCAGCCCGAACTTGGTCGCGCTGTAGGGCGCGTGCCAGGGCAGGCCGAACAGCCCGGCCGCCGAGGACACGTTCACGATGTGCCCGCCGCGGCCCGCCTCGATCATCGGTGGCACGAACTCCTCGATGACGTGGATGGGGCCCATCAGGTTGATGTCGACCGTGCGGCGCCACTGCTGGTGGCTGAGCTTGTCGACGGTGCCCCAGGTGGCGATTCCGGCCACGTTCATCACGATGTCGACCCGGCCGACGGCCTCGAAGGTGTGCGCGGCCAGGCCGACGACGGCGGCGTGGTCGCTGACGTCGGCGGCGTGGGCCAGGTGCACGGTGGCACCCTGGGCGCGCAGCTCGGCGGCGGTCGCGGCGAGGGTGTCCTCGGTGATGTCGGTGAGCACGAGGTCAGCGCCCTTGGCGGCGGCCGCGAACGCGGTGGCGCGGCCGAGGCCGCTGGCCGCGCCGGTGATCAGGCAGGTCTTCCCGTCGAACTTCGTCATGATCTCCAGACCCTACGGTTCGGTGAACAGATACGTCTATGGTTCGGCGCTGATCGCGATGGTCGTCCAGCCGCCGACATGGATCCGGCTGCCGTCGCGCACGGCGACCGCCACCTGCGCCACGATCGGCGTCTCGGCGCCGTCGAGGCTGGTGCCGTTGGTCGATCCGAGATCGGTGACGGTGAGCGCGCCGGTCTCGTCCACCCGGATCATCGCATGCGCGCGCGAGACCCCGAGGTCGGCCGGGGCGATGCCGAGGTCGATCTCGGGGACGATGCCCTGCGAGGTCGAGCGCTTGCCGATCAGGATCTGGCTGCCGCGCAACTCGATCCGGCGCTCGGGGTAGGTCTCGGGGAAGGCGACGCGTTCGGCGTCGGGTCCCTTGCGGGCCTGGACCCTGGTGTAGAACTCGCGGTCGGCGAAGACGCGGGCGACCCAGCGGGTTCCCGCGGGCGCTCGCTCGCCGGGGCCGGTGGCGTCGCCGGGCCTGCCCGCGGCCGGGGCGGCGGGCAAAGCCGAATCGTGTCCGCACACCTCGCAGAACCGGCCGCTGGTCGGCGTGGCGCACGAGGGGCACAGCCGCAGCGCGGCGGCGGGATCGGGGGTCGGGCCGCCGGTCAGCGCCGAACCGCAGACATCGCAGTAGTCGATGGCCCGCGACTGGTGCCCGTCCGCGCACACCGGCATGTCAGCCTCCCTCCGGGCGCACCCGTGCCGTCTTGGTGGAGCGGATGTCGAGCGCGAGTTCGTCGGCCGCGGCGACCTGACCGCGCAGTTTCACCGTGCCGTCGCGATCGTCGACCTCGACCACCCCGCGCAGCAGCTTGGCGGTGGACTCGTGCCCGGAGGCCGCGGCCAGCTCCACCGCCCGGCGCAGCTTGGCCGTGGCGGTGGACAGATCACCGCTGCGCCGCGCGGCCAGACCTTCCCGCACGGCCTGGGCCAGCTCGACCTGACCGGTGTAGTGCGCGACCCGCGTGCTGATCCGGGTCGAGAGCGTGGTGTCGGTGGTCCACACCGCGCGTACCAGGCCCTGCCCGAGCACCTCGTCACCGGCCAGCACGGTCAGGCGCGCGGCCAGCTTCTCGCGACCCGGCGCGGCCGGTTCCAGCTCGATCCGCAGGTGGTATTCGCGTTCCTCGGCCGCCCACGACGACAGCGGGTACTCCCCCACCTGCGCGCCGGTGTCGGTGCGCCGGGCGGTGAGGTCCTCGAGCACCGGGGCGACCTGCTTGACCATCCGCACCCGTGCGCCCGCAGGCGTCCACACCCGCAGGGTGAGCTCGGGGATCACCCGGGCCGTCGAGGAGCGCATCATGGCCGCGAAATCGCGGGCCAGATCCTTCGGGTCGGCGACCATGTCGGCGTCGCCGGACAGTTTCGAGGAGATGGTGTGCAGATCGGCCGCGGCCCAGTCGGCGCCGACACCGCGGCAGTCGCAGACGAAAAGCCCTTCGGCGCGGTCGAGTTCGGTGGCCAGCTGCTGGGGCGTCTCGTGCTCGTTCTTGCCGTCGGTGAGCAGGATCGCGTGCGCCTGGGCACCGGGGTGCGCGGCGGCGACCTGGCGGGCCAGGGCCAGCCAGGAACCCATGGCGGTGCCGCCGTCGGGGCGCAGCGTGCCCAGCGCCGTGCGCGCCGCGCCGCGATGGGTGCGATCGGCGGGCGCGGTCAGGCGGCCGTCGGCCGGATAGATCAGCCGGGCGGTCTCGGTGCCCTCGATGATCGCGAAGGCGGTGCCGTCCGGGATCTCGTCGATCGCGGTGCGGGTGGCGGCGCGCGCGTGCTCGAACTTCTGCTTGTTGCCCATCGAGCCCGAGCAGTCGATGATCAGGATCTCCAGCCGCGGGGGCGGGGTGGCGACGGCGGCCAGCTCGGGACCCGTGGTCACCGTCAGCACCGCGTCGACCACGTTCGCGCCCTCGGCGAGGAACTCGTTCTGGTCGACGGCGATCGAGATCCCCGCGGTCTCTGCCGAACTCATAGCGCTCCCGGAGCCGGTGCCGCCACGCCCGGGACCGGTACCGGGGCGAGCGCGACGGTGATGTTGTCGCTGCCACCGCTGTTCAGCGCGAAGTCGGCCAGCGCGCGGGCCGCGGCCTGCGGTGAGGTCTCCACGGTGAACCCGGCCAGCGCGACCGCGTCGGGCAGGTAGTTCCACAGGCCGTCGCTGCACAGCAGCAGGGTGCCGGGTTCGGTGACGGTCATGCGCTGCAGGCAGTTGCCCGACCACGGCGTCTCGCTGCCGTCGGCGCCGAGCCAGCGCAGCAGTGTGTGGGCGCGCGGGTCGTGCATCGCGGCCTCTTCGTCCATCGCGCCGGCGTCGACGAGGGCCTGGGCCCACGAGTCGTCGACGCTGAGCCTGCGCGAGGCGGTCGGATCGCCCGCGGCCAGCCAGAAGGCCCGGCTGTCACCGACATTGGCGACGGTGATCTCGGTACCCGTCGGGGTGTCGCGCACGATCGCCGAGACGTAGGTGCACGACGGCGCGTACTCGGCGGTGCGGGACATACCGCGCACGGCGGCGGTGGCCGTGGCCAGCCCGGCCATCACGCTGTCGGTGTCGGAGCGGCCGTCGGCCAGCGCGGCCAGAGCCGCGTCCACACCGGTGCGGGCCGCGGTGCCGGAGGCGGCCTGCGGGTCCTGCGAGGTGGAGACGCCGTCGCTGACCACGATCACCCGGATGCCGTCGCCCTCGCGCACGGCCGCGGCGACCGCGTCCTCGTTGCGGGAGTGGCTGATCCCGCGATCGGTGAGCAGGTAGACCGCGCCCAGGTCGTCCTCGAATCGGTCGGGCATCGGTTTGGGGCTGCCGCACTGCACGCACAGCCCGCTCTCGTAGCGCCGTTCCCCACAGGTCGAGCACTGGGGCACCGCGACCGGATCGTGCACGGGGATGGCGACTTTGCGCACCCCGAGCTCCCGGCCGCAGCCCTCACAGAAGCGGTGTCCCGCCCTGGCCGACCCCCCACAGTCCGGACAGCCCGGCGCGTTCACAGCGTGGTCCTGGGCCGCACCGCGTTCGCCCGGTCCACCAGATGGAACCGGGTCCACATGTCCTCGGCGTCGCGCGCCAGTGTCCGCAAGCATCGTTCCAACCCCGTCCGCACTCCCTGCTCGGTGAATTCCACGTCCAACAGCTTGCCTGGTGCCCGCGGCCGCTGCCCCGACCGGAGCCAGGTCAGCGCGGCGTCCAGCACCGCCATCCGCACCTGCGCGGCCCGCTTGCGCGAGTCCAGCCGCAGATCCTCGACCCGCTGCCCCGCCTCGCGCAGCAGCGTCTCGTCCAGCTCCCCCGGATCGCGGTCGGCCAGCAGCGTTTCCACGGCCGCCACCCGCGCCTCGGTGAACATCGCCGAGGACCGCTCGACCTGGTCGAGCACCGTCACCGCGCCGGGGCGCTCGCCCAGTGCGCGGCGCAGCCGGGCCGCGCCGAACGCCGCCGCGAGGTAGGTGTGGTCGGTGCGCCAGACCAGATCGTAGAGCGCCAGCGCGCGGCGCAGGCCCGCTTCGTCGATCGTGTCCGGCTCGCCGGCGCGCGCCGCGAGTTCGAGGGCGGCGGCCAGTGCCAGTTTGGGGGCCGCTTCGCCGGGCAGCGCCGCGTACACGGAGTCGAAGTCCTGGGCGGCGGCGGTGTGGTCGCCGGTCAGCAGGGCGGCCTGGGCCCGGTACCAGACCGGCCGCCAGTCGAATTCCAGGTCGGGGCCGAGGGCATCGAGGCGGGCCAGCGCGGCGGCGGTGTCGCCTGCCTCCAGTTCGGCACGGACCAGGCGCAGCGGGATCTCGGTCGACTCCCCGGTGCCGGTGACCACCGCGCGCAGTCCCGCAGTGAGCGCCTGCTCGAGTTCGGCGGGGGTGGCGGCGTCGGTGGTGGCCAGCAGCGCGGCGCCGCTGTCACCCGGGTCGACCAGCGGGGCGGGCAGACCGGCCACCAGCGCGGCGGGTTCGGGTGTGGCGCTGTCGATCCCGAAGACGGCGCGGGCCGGGCCGAACGCGCTCGACATGCCGGGCCGCGGGACGCCGTCGCCGGTGGCCAGGACTTCGCGCAGCACGCCGGTGAGCTGATCGGCCATCTCGCTCACGGAGGCGAAGCGGTGCAGCGGGTCGGGGTCGGTGGCGCGCAGCAGGAACCGGTGCAGTGAATCGTGTTCGGCCAGCAGCGGTTCGGTCTCGGGGGTCGGCAGGGGTCCGAGGCGGCCGTCGACCGACCGCACCCGCATCATGAGCACGGCCAGGGTGCGGCCCGCGGTGTAGATCTCGGTCGCCACGGTGGGGCCGGTCTCGGCGATCTCGGGGGCCTGGTAGCCGAGGGTGCCGTAGATGGGGCTGGTGGTGTCGTCCATGGCGATGACGGCACCGAGGTCGATCAGCTCGAGACGTTCCTCGGTCTGCATCACGTTGTCGGGCTTGAAATCGCAGTAGGCCCAGCCGCGCGCGTGCAGGTAGCCCAGGGCGGGCAGCATCTCCAGCACGTAGGCGATGGCCTGGGCGGGCGGGAGGAAGGTCTGGGTCGCGGCGCGGTGGGCGCGCAGGATCTGCTTGAGCGAGGTGCCGCCGACGTAGGCCATGACGATGTAGCCGACCGGGTCGCCCGCGGCGTCGACGTGCTCGGTGAAGTTGTGGATCTTGACGATATTGGGGTGGTCGACCTCGGCGAGGAAGCGGCGTTCGGCCAGTGCCGCGGCGAGCGCGTCGGGGTCACCGGTGTCGATGAGGCCCTTGAGCACGACCCACCGCCGGTTGACGCGATGGTCGGTGGCCAGGTAGATCCAGCCGAGCCCGCCGTGGGCGAGGGCACCGGCCACCTCGTACTGGCCGCCGACCAGATCGCCCGCGCGCAGCCGAGGGACGAACGAGTAGCGCGTGCCGCAGTGCGGGCAGAATCCGGCGGTGCGCCCGGCGACGCCGTCGTGGCCGCGCCCGACCGGCTTGTCGCACTTGCCGCAGTAGCGATCCGATTCGGGGACCTGCGGGTCGGTGAGCACGGCGGTGGCGGGGTCCACGCGCGGCACCGGGGGCACTTCGACGAGTCCGGCGCCGAGCCTGCCGCGTGCGGCCGAGCGGGCCGAGCCGCTGCGGGTGCGCACCGAGCGGCTCGAGGTGCGGCCGCGTTCGCTGATGGTGGGGGCCGAGGGGCTGTGGACGGTGCCGGTGGGCGCGGTGCCGGTGCCGGTCGGCAGGGGCCCGGCGGCGGTCGGGGCGGTGCCGCAGATCTCGCAGTAGCCGTCGGTGATCGTTCCGGCACAACCGGGTTCGGCGCAGGTGCCCGGCGCGCGGGCCGGGGTGACGGGAGCACCGGCGCGGGGCTGGGCGGTGGTGCGTGAGCGCGGGGGTACCTCGGCGGCCGGTGCCGCGTTCGCCACGGGTGCAGTGCCGCAGACGGCGCAGTAGCCGTCCTCCACGGCGCCCCCGCACCCGGGTTCACTACATGTCATGCTCTCCGCCCCGCTTTCTCCCCGATGATCGAACGATAGTCGGCGACCGCGCGGGTGACCGCGGCGAGATCGCACGGACGCCGCCCGAGCAGCCCGTCCGCGATCCGGTCGGCGGCGAGCACATCGCGATCCTCGCTCAGACCCAGCCGGTCCGCCTTGGCGCGATAGGCGGTGAGCCTACCGCGCAGTTCGGCCCGTCGGTCGAGCAGTCCGTCGGCCAATTCCGCTCGCCGCGTGGCGATTTCACGCGCGTGCCGAACGCGGGCGCGCAGCGCGAGCAGGTGTTCGACGGTCGGCCGGGTGGGCGCGGTGCCGAGGGTGTCGAGTTCGGCGGACAGGCGCTCCACCGGTTCGCCGCCTGCCGGGATCTCGGCGGTGGCGATCCGGTGCTCGGCGCGGCGCGCGGCGTCGGCGGCGCGGCGCTGGAGGGCGCCGAGGGCGGACAGGTCTTCGCGCAGCGCGGCGAGCGCGGCGGGCAGGTCGGCCGCGACGGCGAGATGGTCGGCGTGCCGCGCGGTTTCGGTGTCGACCAGGGCGGTGAGCGCGGCCAGTTCGGCAGTGACCTCGCCCGGGGCGAAACCGAGCGGGTCGGTGCCCGCCCGGCGCAGCAGCACAGCGAGCGGTTCGGCGGCGGCGTCGAGCGCGCCGTGCGCCTGTTCGACGCGCTGTTGCAGCGGAGCCACCGCGCCGATGATCTGTCGGTCGACGGCCTCGACCGCCTCGGCGAACGGGACGACGAAGGCGAACGCGGCGCGCATGCGATCCAGGCAGTCCGTGATGCCGACGGTGACCACGGTTTCGCTCGGGCCGGTGAGCCCGCGCTGCGCCAGCGGAATCGGGATCCGGTCGATCTCGTGGGGGCGGCCGCGCAGCAGCAGGGTCAGCCGCGCCCTGGCCCGGTCGTCGAGCCGGGCCCGCCCCGCGCGGACGGTCTCGGCCTCGGTGAGGATGGCGCGCACCCGGCCCAGGTCCTCCCACAGCGCCGCCAGCGCCCGTTCCACCGGCGCCCAGCGGCGCGCGGTCTCCCCGGCGGGCGGGTAGCGGCGCACCAGCACCAGTCCGGGATGCCGGTCCAGTTCCAGCAGGGTGCTCGTCACCGTGGCCAGTTCGGCGGTGCGGGCGGACAGTTCACGATCGATCTCGGCGGTACCGAGTATCGGCGAGGTCATCCGACGTACCGGGGCGCGGGCGGCCCGGGCGAGGGGCCGAGCGCGGCCAGATGCTGCTGGTAGATGCGCTGCCAGGTGCCGTCGGCCCGGGCCCGGTCGAGCACGCCGTTGACGAAGCGCACCAGGTCCTCGTCGCCCTTGGGCACGCCGACCGCGTAGGCGCCGGTGCCGATCGACTCCCCCACGATCGCCAGATTGTGGTCCTGGGCGACCAGTCCCGCGACGATCGGTTCGTCACCGCTGATCGCGTCGACGGTGCCCTGCTGCAAGGCGACCAGGCAGTCGGTCCAGTTGGTCACCCCGAGGACCGACGGCGGTTTCGCCAGCGCGAACAGCGGGGCGGCCGCGGTGGTGCCCTTGGCCACGCACACCCGCTTGCCCGCCAGCGCGGCCGCGGAATCGATCCCGGAGCCGCGCGGGGCCACGATCCGTTGCGCGGCCACGTAATAGGCGCTGGAGAAACCGACCTCGCGGCGCCGCTCGCAGGTGGCCGAGAAGGTGCGCACGATCATGTCGAGCTTCTGGTCCTGCAGCAGCGGGATGCGCTCGGCGGCTGTCACGGAACGGAATTCGATCTTGTCGGGGTCGCCGAACAGGTCGCGGGCGATCTCCCTGGCCAGGTCGATGTCGAAACCCTCGAGCCGCCCGGTGGACGGATTGCGGAAACCGAACATGTAGGTGTTCTGGTCGACGCCGACCCGCAGCCGTCCGTTGGCCACGATCGCGGCCATGGTCGAGCCCGCGGGCATCGCTCCCGGACGGGGTTGCGCGCCGGGAGCGAGGGTGCCCTCGGTGTCGCAGATGCCGCCGCCCTGTTCCACGGGCGCGGAGGTGATCTCCTCGGCGCCGGGTAGCGGGGGCGCGACCGCGGTGGCGGCGACGACGGACGGGGCGGGCGCGTCACCGCACCCGGTGGCCAGCACGGCGACGACGGCGAGGGCGGCCGCCAGCAGGGGACGTCGGATGTTCACAGGAACTCCTTGATCCGGGGCCACAGGCCGGTGATCACCGCGCCCGCCGCCGCCAGCAGCAGGGCCAGCGTGCCGAAGGGGCTCAGCGTCAACAGGGTTGCCGCGTCGTCGACGCCGTCGCGCAGATCGGTGCGGGCCTGGGCCAGCGCGCCGCGCAGTTCCTCGTCGAGGTGGGCGAAGCTGGTGGCCGAGCTGTCGGGCGCGGTGCCGATCGCCTGGGCCACCGCGCCCGCGTAGTCGGCCTTCTCGTAGGCGGTGCGCTGGGCGTTGTGGCCCGCGGTCCACTTCGTCAGGGCGCGATCGGCGGCGGAGTCGCCCGCGCCCGCCTCGGTGAGGCGCTGGGCGAGCTCGGTGGTGTGGGTCTGGAACGCCTTCTCCGGGGCGGTGATGTCGCCGCGGGTGATGAGGGCGAGGGTTTCGTCGGTGCGGGCCTGCTGGGCGAGGATGCGCGCGCCGGCCAGGTGTTCGACCCGCGCGCCGGCGCCGTCGTCACCGGTGTCGAGCACCCGGGCGGCGGCGAGGGTGGCACCGGCGGTCCACAGCAGGGCCAGCAGCGTGGCCGCCGCGGCCAACGCCACCCCGGCGTTGACGAGCCGGTTGGTGCGGCGCAGCAACAGCACCGAGCCCACCGCGCAGGCGAGCAGGACCAGCAGCAACAGCAGCACACCGGTCCAGGGCAGCGCGCCGACGCGGTCCTGGTCGGCACGGACAGCCGCGAAGCGGGCCTCGGTGAGCTGTTCGGCCTGCGGCAGCAGGGAGGTCTGCATGAGGTCGGAGGCCTGCCGCAGATAGGCCGAGCCGACCGGGAAGCCCTGCCGGTTGTTGGCGCGGGCGGTCTCCACCAGGCCGGTGTAGGTCGGCAGGTCGGCGGCGATGCGCGCGACGATCGCCCGGCTCTGCGCGTCGGTGGCGCCGGCGGTCGCCTCGGCCAGCGCCGCGGCGGCGTCGGCCAGGGCCTGCTCGTAGGTGTCGCGCACCTGCGGGGATTCGATGCCGCCGGACAGGAACGCGGTGGCCGCGCCCGCGTCGGCCGCCGACAACGAGACGTAGAGGCTCTGCGCGGCGAAGGCCAGGGGCTCGGTGCGGTCGAGGACCTGATCGGTGCGCTCGATCTTCGCGTCGAGCTGCCCGCCGACGGTCGATCCGGCCAGTAGACAGGTGATCGTGGTGATCACGAGCACCGCGCCGACGACACCCGGTGTCGTCGCGGCGAAGCGCCGTATCCACTCCCAGACTCCCACACCGTCCTCCTTCGTTCTCCCCGGGCGGTGTCCCTCGCCCGCGATAGTACGGGAGACGCTGAAAGTTCGCCCACGGGAACAGAACCCACCGCGACACAGACGACGGGGCCCGGCACACGGTGGTGTGCCGGGCC